>JAYWGE010000127.1:0-2052 GCA_043778455.1 bacterium | reverse complement strand
TATCATTGAATTAGAAGATATTTTAGACAAAGATAAAATTTTTGGCTGTGCTTGGGGTTGGCATGGTTATATGAGACTCAAAGAAGTTTTGCCTGCTGATCAAATTTTGGAAGAACCTTTTGAAATTCACCGAGCTATTGACAATGGAGATGCTCCCGCCGAAGAAAGATTTTATAAAAACATTGAAAAAAATGAAAGAAAAGCAGTCCTGCTAGAAAAACTACAACTCAAGAAAAACAAAGAAAAAGAAGAGCAAGACACTCTAAATCAACGAGCCATGTCTCTTGGGGCTGTGTTAGACAACGACGGTGAATATATTATCAGTAAAACTAACCCTAAAACCAAAGAAGAAATCCAAAAAGAAGTAGAAAAACAAATTTTTGATGAGGAGTTTAACACCGATTTTGACGATGAATTTGAGGGTTTTGGACTAGAAGAAGAGATGGAAGATGAAGACACTTATACTGAGATTGAGACCACTATTGAATTAGAAAAAAAATATACTCTCTTGGACTCTACGGGTATCCGTCGACCTGGTCAAAGAACTTTTGGGGCCGAGTCTTTCGCTACTTTTAGAACAATAGAAGAAGCCTACCGATCCGATGTAATTTGTATGGTAGTTGATGGCTCCCAGCCCTTAGCTCATCAAGATCAAGTAGTTGCAGGTATTGTCCAACAAGCCAAAAAAGGTGTGGTTGTCATTGTCAATAAAGCTGATTTGGTGGATGATGATGCCCGAGTTCTGTTCCAAAAAGAGTTCGAACACAAATTTCAATTTATCAAAATAAAAAAATTTATCTGGGTATCTGCCAAAGACGGTAGCGGTATCAACGACATTTGGGATACCATTGACTATGCCTTAGAAGAGCGACAAATGGACATTAGCCGAGAAGAGCTTAGAAAAATCTTCAACTACCTAATGAAGCAAAAACCACCCAAGAAACTCCGAATGGAAAAGCGACCTGTAGTATATGATTTACTGTATAGTAATGTCAAAACCCCAACTTTTGAGCTACTAGTCAAGAACAAACAAACAATTCACTGGTCATATTTGCGGTTTATGGAAAACATGCTTAGGAGAAATTTTGGTTTTGAAAATACTGACATCAAGGTCAAAGCCGTCAATGTATCACGAAAACAAGTGGTCGGTTAGTCGTCAAAGTCTAAGTCATAACTCAAAAATAAAAAATCACAAAAATTAAAAACAAGGTATGAAAAACTATAAAAAAGACATAACCAAACTAAAATACATCAAAATTGGTGGTGGCAACCAAGATCAAGGCGATTTTGAAGAAAACACAAAAAATCTAAACGCAGATCCAAACACAACCTCAGATTTGAACATCAACAAACCAACCTACAAAAAATTTGAGGATAAAAGTAACTTCAAAAATACTGATGTAGATATAAACATATCATCTACAAGTCAAAATAACTATCAAAGTAGTTTTGCACCAGAGCAAATTAACCTTAGATTACCAAAGTTTTTGGCACAACGAGAAGAGCAAAAAGCCAAGTTAAATCAGCTCAAAGCTAACACAGGTAAACAAGACAAAATTGACAACCTGCCTTTCACTCCAGAAAATTTTGAAGCCAATCCTAATTCCTTTACCTCTATTTTTAACAAAGACAACAATAAAATCAACGGATTCCAAAGAGTTTTTAGAAAATCAATTGTTTTTTTGGCGATGCAACTAATTTCGTTTGCCCTAATTTCCTTTTTGTGTATTAGTGGTTTTTTGATCAATTTTTCATCCGTTGGCTCCATCTTGTTCTCAGGCTTAACAATGCTTTTGCTTATTACAATCTATAGTTCAATTACCAGTATTTTCTATATCATCGTGGCTGACAGGAGTTACATTTGGATTAGCCTTTTGGCTCAATCGTTGTCTCTAATTCTGATGTATTCCTTTATCGGTCTTGGTTTTAGTTTTGTAACTATTTTTGTGGCGTCTTTGGTTTTTGTGTTGTCATATTTTGCCTATTTAGAAATTGAAAAAATTCAGGTTTCTACTCGGTTTTTCTCCGTTGGTTATGTAACTTCTGAAGCTA
>JAYWGE010000126.1:0-2064 GCA_043778455.1 bacterium | reverse complement strand
CTTTGAGGTAAGTGATTGGGCCAGAGAGCTTGGTGGTGATATTTGGGTCATTGTAATTGAGACTATCTTTGTCCCGCCTGTCAAAATGAGTGTGAATCACAGGGCGACTAGGCACCAAACGGCTGTTGTCTATTTCTATTCTACCACTGGTATTGGTATATTTGAACACCAAAGAAAAAGTGGGAGTACTAACCCCATTGACATTGATAGGATCGCCATCGTCCACGCAATCCACAGCCACGGTACTGGCAATACCACTTTCGGTAATGTTAAGGCTAGTTGGGTAACTGATCATCGCACTGGATGAAGTGGAACTTTGACTGGAACTTGATTTGGAATTTGAACTTTGACTAGAACTTGAGACTTGGCTGGAAGTAGCCAATGAAGACCGAGAAGAACTGGTTTGTGTTGATGTTATGTTTGATTGTCCTGAACTGGTTGCTGAGCTAGTTGAGTTTGGTACAGTTGGGTTTTTTGAACTTGAGGATACTAGGCTTGATGTCAAACTTGATGTTGTAGTTTTTGAGCTAGAAACTATGGTTGAGCTTAAACTAGATTTGGAACTGGTTGTTGAACTTGAAGTTACTGCCTGAGCATTAGCTTGAATATTACCTAACCCACCTACTCCAAGCATTTTGAGGATATTTGCCGTTGCAGATTTTTGAGCAACCACAGGCGACAACATTCCAAGGACATTGGAACCTAGTTGAGATACTATCAATAACAAAACCACCATAGCGGTGAGAAACTTGGTGGTGAGATTGTCGGTTAAATTGGAAGTCAAACCTGAAGTAGATTTTAGAAAATTTTGGTGTTTTTTAAAGCTAAACATAAATAATTTAAAATACATTTTTGATTGGCTTGATGGTTTTTTTACTTGAGGCTTTAAATTATTTTGTTATTCATAATAATAATTTATTTTTGGATTTTGGTCAAGCTGGTAGGATTTTAATACATTTCAATGCCCACCTAGATCCAATAATTCTAGTATTTCAATAATAACTTTAGGGTTATCTGTGGCTTTGTTTTCAAGTTTGTTCTCGGAATTCTTTTCAGTTGATAATCTTTTTTGAGGGTTTTGAGAATTTGGGCAAATTTATCATCTATTTGTAGATTTATTCTAGTCATAAAAATTGGTAGTTAAATTGGTAGTTAATTAAAAAATTTATTAAGTATTTTCTATTTACATTTTGACACATTTATTAACATTTTGTTAAGTTATATGTAATTTTGTTAATTTTTGATTAAACCTAAATCTATTAAAGTTTGGTATGGATTAGTGATTTTTGCATTACCTAAACTATAAAGACTAATAGATTCTAACTCAAAAGTAGTTACAGTATCAGAATAATCAAATATTTTAACCTTATTTAATACCAACTTCAACACGCGATAAGCTATCTATTGGATTATAACCTATAAAGTGTAAATTAGAGAAATTTTCTCCAGCTAATAACCAGTTATTTCTATTTACCCCATCTATAAGAAGTATAAATATCTTTGGTTTAGATTTATTTGCATCAAGATTTTGGGTTTTGGTGAGGGTTTTGGTTAGGTTGATAAAGTCTTTACTTAGTATTTTAGCTCTTCCACAAACTCAACTCAAAGCTCAAACCCACAACTTAGTCCAGTTACAAGTCAAATATTAAACAACCAAAAAGTGCCAGAATCTGAACAGGAGGAAGATGAAAAACCCTCCAATAGGAGGTAACGAATAATTAAAGGTTGTAAGTTTTACTCTTCTATTTTGTCATAATTGACAATGGCTTTTTTGGTACTAAATGTCTCTGGGTCAATGGTCTTAAACTTGGAAACATCAATATCTTTGGTAATATAATCTCCATCCAAATAAGGCATAGAAAGGCGCTTGGCGTTATGTTTACCTTTTCTCAAAATAGCTTCGGTGAGACCTTGAACATCTTGAAACATTAGTGCTTCCACACCCATAAATTGTCGCATTTGCTCTTCGTTCATTTGACTGGCAATGAGTTCTTGTTGGGTTGGAATGGAGATACCATAAAAATCAGGGTAAAATAGCGGTGGACACGCAGACACAAAATAAAT
>JAYWGE010000125.1:0-5726 GCA_043778455.1 bacterium | reverse complement strand
TTTGAACGAAAGGATTTACTACTTAGTGAAAAGTAATTAGTGTAAGCTTAGGTGGGGAACAAGTATATAACCTTAGACCAGCGATGATAAAGTATCATAATACCCTTTGAGATTGCTACTACTAATTTGGTCAAAATTACCATTACAATTACAATCACCAATACTTTTAGTCAAACTAACAGCCAAAACAGTATCAAGCCAAGTGTTTACATTTTTTTGCTCCAACAAAACAAAGTTGGGGTATTTTTTAATGCTTAACTTGGCGTTTAACTCTTGGTGAGTGTCAGGCAAAGGTACCAAAAAAGTAGGCTTAGCCAAAAATGACAACTCGGAAATTGACCCAAGCCCTGCCCTACAGATCACCAAATCCACATTTGCCATCAAAACAGGCATATCTTCAAACACAGCTTCCATTTGAAAATAATCCAAAGAAGGTTTTAAAGGAAGGTTTAAGGAAATATTTAAGTTGTCATAATCTTCATTTTTTTGTAGCAAATTAGTGTTTTGTAACAAACCTGTAATGTGGACTATCTTGTACTTTGGGGTCAAAGATAAAAGGTTATTGTTGACCCAGTTGTTAATAAACAATGCACCAGAACCACCGCCAAAAATGAGTAACACTGGTTTGGGTTTTGAGCTACTAACAAAATTACATAACCCTTGATTTGACCATTGATTTGACTTGATGTATTTTTCTGGAATTATTGGATTGGAAATGATATAATTAAAATTAAATTTTGACTTCGTATAAGTATTAAAATTATTATTAGAATTAACCGCAAAATTTGTATTAGATTCAGTAAAAACACAACTACTCAAATCTGCCAAGCCAAGTGTAAGTTTTGTTGCCAAGCCAACCAATGGATCTTGTTGGTGCACAACAATGCGAGTTTTAGTCAAGCTAAATAAATTGGTCAGTTTTGTAGCCCACATCATTGGCACCTGCAAAAAACTACCTGTTCCATAGACCAAAACAGGTTGATATTTGAGTAACAAAAAAACACAACGACCAAATGAAAACCCAAAGACAAAAACTAACCAAACTAATTCTAATATACCCCAAATTACTTCAGATATATTTTGATTTTTGAAAGAAACTAAATTCAGTTTGACCTGTGGCAGATAAACAATCGGAATATTTTGAGTTTGGCTAATTTTTGCTTCATAGCTGTTTTTTACTCCAACTAAGATAGGTTTGATGCTAGGCAATTGTTGCAAAATAGCAGGAATAGGAAAATATGGCCCACCTGTTAATCCACAGATAAAAAATCCAATTTTAGTTTTATTTTTCTGATTTTTTTGTTTACTTTTAAACATTTTGTATTAGTGTTTATTTTAAAATTTGGTTTTCTAATCGTAAGGCTTCTTGGTGCAATATTTCCCAAACTGACACTACAAAATTAGGATTTATACCCAAACTTATGGCGATTTCTTGGCGATTTTGTAAGACTTCTTGCCACCTATTGGGCTGAAAGGCTGAGATATTATTAGCTTTTTTGTAATCAGCCACCAAGCCAACTAGCTCAAATCTCTTGGCAAATAAATTCAGAATTTCTGCATCAGTCTTGTCAATTAGTTGTCTGATTTGTGGTAACTCCAATGACTGTAAACTAGCTAAATCTAAATTGTCATCTAAATATTGAACAGCTTTTTGGGCAATCTCATTATTACTAAACGGCAAATCCATATTAAAAACATCATTTTTATTCACCCATTTGTAACCACTTGCATCGTCGCCAACTTGAATTTCTTGAGCAATTTTTTTACTGATTTGAATAAGATAAGCGTTGGTGTTGATGGAAATAGTTTGATTTTGGTAAGTGTAATCGTGAGTAGAATTATCCAAAAAAACCAAAGATTCCAAACTAATATCTAAACCAATTTCTTCTTTAATTTCTCTGATCATAGCCTCTTTAGAGTTTTCACCATAGTCCAAAAAACCACCAACAAACGCCCAAGACCCTGCAAAAGGATTATGTTTCCGCTCTATCAACAACAACTTATCCTTGCAAACTATTACAGCCGTAGCCGTAGCTTTAGGGTTACCAAAAAACTCATAGCCGCAATTTTGGCACTTACTGACAGTTGGGTTGATTTGGATTATGGTGGACTGACCACAGTTGGAACAAAACATATAACATTTTTAGCTCACCTAAATACCTTAAGAAATTAGTAGTTTAAAGTGAATTTTAGTCAATAATTATAAAAAATAGCTAATTTGAGTTGTAGTAGTGATTTTATAACTTCTTTTACAAAGCGATTTGCATTTTACCAAGCGATGGCAAGGGTTGGTATTGCTGTTTTAGGTTTTCAAAAATCTGTATCACCACTGTTTCATCGCCGTCCATCGCTCTATCAAAAGTGTTAAGTGGCAAGTTTAAGTTGACAAGTTTACTTTCTATTTCTCGGATCAATAACTCACTAGCTTGAGCATAGTGGTTTTCATAAATGTGGCAATGTGAACAAGAATAGTGCAACAGACCAACACTGACATCTAGCTTTTGAGCCAAAATGTGCTGAAGCAAGGCAAAACCTGCTATATCGTGAGGAAGCCCAAGCATTACATCGTTGGAGCGGAAAACAAAATGTAAATTGAGCTTGTTACCCACAATATTGGCAACCCACATCGGAACGCATGGCACATTTTTTTTGAGAGCCGAGTCAAGGCCATCATCATTAGCATCCCAAGTAACTACCACACCCTGCCTACTACTATTGTCTTTTTGAAGCATACTTATAAGACTTGCTACTTGATCTCGCCCAAAATGATTTCGCCATCTGTAGCCATAGCCACTTTGAGCCGTGTTATCATCTTCCATAAAATCATCCCAAATTCGTGAAAACTTTTGAAAAAAATCTAATTCCTTGACACCTTGAAGATACCAAACCATCTCTGCCACAAAGAGCTTGAGTGGAATTTTGCGAAGGATTAACAGTGGAAAATCAGTAGCAGTGTCAAAAGTAGCATTGATACCTGTAAGAATTTTGACTTTGAGACCCGTCCTTTGGTTTAATTCCTCGGTGCCATTGGTCATTATATCTCGCACCAAATCTTTATAAAATGTGTTGATGGTAGTAGTATTTTGCATAGTAAGTTTGGATTATGTATGGTAATAATGAAATGGTAATTCTAGACTTAAAAATAATAACCTTTTGAGATTCTGAAATAAATTTAGAATAACATATTTAGGATTATATCGTGAATATTTAAGATGTTACTTTTTAATCTTTACAAGTTTTTATCCAAAATGTCCGAGATTTGATTGAGACCTTCACCGTAAATAATTGCCATTTGCTTAAACAGTTCAAAGTCCAAGTTTTTGTATTTATCGGTTTGATTTTCCACTAATTTGTTGTAGTTATCCCAAAACTCTTTCTCACTCATACTTGGCAAAAAGAAGAATATTTTTTGGAATAGTGATTTTTTGTAGCGGGCTTCAAGCTCCTCGATAGAACCGCTGAGATTGTCTTCCAATTCCTTTTTTTTGTTTTCAAAATCCTCAATCAAAGCCTCAACTTCTAGTCTAATTTTACTAATAGATTGAAACTGCTCAGTAATGGTCTTGTACAACTTGGTGGTGTCTTCTTGGTATTTGTGCAATATTTCATCTTTATTGAGCATAACCAAAGCCCTGCCTGTGTTAGATTGGGCAAAAGTAGACAAAATCAAATAAGCATCCTTGATATCAATAAACTGAGAGCTATCGCCACCTGATTTATCAGGGTGTTTTTCTTTGGCAAGTTTGCGATAAATTTCCTTGACTTCATCGGCAGTAATGTAGCTTAGCTGAGCCTCTGAGAGACCAAAAAGTAAAAGTGCTTTGTCTAATGTCATAGTTTTGTAGTGCTCAAAAATGTGTGAAGAAATTTGTAAGGATCTATATTGATATTATGCCTTATTTTTGATAATCTTGTCAATAGCAATTTTTTTACTGTGTTGCTTGGGTTCATAAAACTATCCAAAAAGTTAATTTCAAAACTAAGATTAAATTTATATAAATTATCTAAACTAAGCTAATATATTCCAACTAAAACAATAATTAGATCAATTTAACTTGACAAAAAAATAAAAATAGTGCTATAATTATTAAGTTGCCTAACATAAATAATCTAGTAAAAAATTATTTAATAACTGGGTGGTTGGCGCAGCGGTAGCGCAGTTCGTTTACACCGAAAAGGTCACAGGTTCGAATCCTGTACTACCCACCACAACAACAATCAAACACATCAATTTATATCATCGCGAGATAGAGTAATGGTAGCTCGTCTGGCTCATAACCAGAAGATTACAGGTTCGAATCCCGTTCTCGCCACCAAGTTTAATCTGATTAAACTCTAAAATAATAGCAAAAGCAAAAAAATAATCATAGATTTTACAGTTAAATAAATTTGAGCAAGGAGCTGTAGCTCAGTTGGTTAGAGCGCTGCCCTGTCACGGCAGAGGTCACGGGTTCGAGCCCCGTTAGTTCCGCCAGTTTATTTAACTATACAATTTATTTTAATCACTCCAAATGGAGTTTTTTCGTTTGTATTATAAACCATAATAAACTTTATAAAAATATGAATATTCATCAAATAATTGTTGATAGTGTAAAAAACATGCTAGATAAAACAATATCACCTGAGAAGATTAAAAATATAATGAAAAAACATGATCAAAAAGTTCACTTTATACCTTATAAGTATAGAATTTTTGGTGGTATATTACAATCTCTTAACATCCAATTTGGTAATTTCATAGAAACATTAGTTCAACAAATTATTATACAAGACCAAAATTTAACAATCTTAAAAGAATGTGGTAAAAAAAAACTAATTATAAATTCTAAAACTGATAGAATAATAGATGAATACATAACAAAAAGACAAGTTAATATGAGTTTAAAGTCTTTTGAGCAGGATTTTAACAAGCTTTTAATTGATATTTTTAACAGTGAAAAATCAGATAAATCCAGTTTAGAAGTTATAAAACATGATATTGACATGATATTTAAAACAAAAGATGGAGTTACACATTACATAGAATTTAAATATACAGATGACCATGATACAGGCAAATTTGCTGACATAAATAGAAAATTCCTAAAAACATATGCTGGGCTTATAAATTATCTTGGAGTACAAAACTTTGAAGATTTAGTGCCTAGTATCTACTATTTTAACAATATTATAAAAAAGTGTAATATTTGACAATTTTTATAAATCAATTCGTTATGAAAAATAATATATCCTATTTTATTAATAAAATAATATTAGGCGACTGTGTTAATGTTATGAAACAAATCCCTGATTGTTCAGTTGACTTAGTTTTTGCTGATCCTCCATATTTTATGCAATTACAAGGTGAGCTTTATAGACCAGATCAAACAAAAGTTGATGCTGTTAATGATCAATGGGATAAATTTAACGATTTTGCTGAGTATGATAAATTAACTAAAGATTGGCTCACAGAAGCTCACAGAATACTAAAGCCAAATGGATGTCTGTGGGTAATAGGTAGTTATCACAATATTTTTAGAGTTGGTAAAGAAATTCAAGATCTAGGTTTTTGGAGGCAAAAAAGATGTAGTTTGGATTAAATCTAATCCTATGCCAAATTTTAAAGGAACCAGGTTTAATAATGCCCACGAAACTTTAATATGGTCAAGTAAATCAAAAAACTCAAAATACACCTTTCACTATAAATCAATGAAATCTCACAACAATGACCTGCAAATGAGAAGTGA
>JAYWGE010000124.1:0-2072 GCA_043778455.1 bacterium | reverse complement strand
TAATGTTTCAAACGCGTGAGAATCTAATTTTCCATTATTCATCGGTGCATATGTCTCTAGGAGATCTTGTCGCCATTTTTGAAACTCAGCTTGGATTTCGGGTTTGCCTCCAATGGCGTTACCAGGATTAAATCTAAATATATTTTGAATAAAAATTTTGGATTCGGGGTGAGTATCTCGTAATGCTCTCATCATCATATCCATTGGCATGTTTTCAGGGTTAAGACTGTCACCCCATTCGGTAGGATACATATTGCTTTGACCGTTGCCGATATTAAAACCCACAAAGTCATCATAGCCATCCACGGTGGTGCCTTCTGACCAAGTTTTGGGATATTCCTTAAAAGGATCCTCGGTTACTTCTAGACTTACTTCTGGGAAAAATCGCTTGAACATCTCAATGACTTCGTTGTATTTTTTGCGAGGAAAAGTGCAATAGGTTTTGATATCTCCCCTGTGAATGATATAGTCAAAAGTGATATTAGAAAACCAGCGACCGTAGTTGTATTGAGCTTGTTTGGTAGCGTTGGTAGTCTTAAAGCTATTTCCCATAAAGAAGAAAAATCCAACCAAGTTATTGACATTATATTTGTAATTATCAGGTATCTTGACCCTCAGCGTAATGGCTTTTTGGGGTAGTTTTGACATATATTTACCTCTTTGGTAAGGAATAAAAGCTTCTTCCCAATATTCGTTGAGTTTGAGACCAAAAACCCAAAACCCAAGGCAACTGTAACATAATAATAAAAAGAAAATGAGTTTCAAAAAAACATTGTCCAACCAGTTGAGGTTGAAAAAAAATGTTGTAAGGGTAACAAGTGAAAAACTAGGTAAGATTGCCATAAAAATGGTATAGCAAGTACCAAAGAATGCAAACCATGATTCGGTACCTGGAAGAACTTGTTGGACGGTATTTTGAGCCATATTACTATTAGATTGATTATTAGGTTATTAGTTTTTATTTTAATTCTATTGTCGTTTACCCATTGCACGAAGAGCTGCAAGGGCTTGACCTATTTCATCCATCGCAGCTCCGTTACCATATGTTGGTGTATTACCACCTGCGCTAAATCCAGCGATAATACTGTCAAACTGTCTTCTTTCTTCTGTAGTTAATGGAGTGGCTAAGGTATTGGCGTATGTAGCTGCAGTTGTCGTTCCCGCTGTCGTTGCTCTTGCTATTTCAGCGTTATCTCTTATTGGACTTGATGGAATTGTTACTCTTACTTGGTTGCCGTCAACACCAGAAGTATTTGTTCTGTTGGTTATACCTGTAGAGAGTGAAGCGGTTGTTGGGACAACTGTTTTTGAGCTTGTGGTACCATCGGGATTGACGACCATTTGGGTTACACCAACTTGATAGTCAGTAATTTGAGCTTGAATGCTATCTCTTTGGGCATTATAGGCATCCCTTTGTAGTGGTTGTATAGTTGGATCTGCAAGGTTAGCTTGAACTTCGGTTAGTTGTAGTTGTAGGTCGGCTTCTCTTCGGTTTCGCTCTTCTAGTCTCATCTGATCTTGTTCGTTCTTTGCGATTACTTCAGCTTCTACTTTTCCTCTTTGGTTTATATCAACAATTTTTGGATCTCCAACACTTTGTATTCCTCTACCTATAGCACCAATTACAGGTGTTCTTCCAATTGCATTTCCAGCGCTCTGAGTTGCGCTTGCTACATTATCTCTAAAATCACTAACACCTTGACCAAATGCTGTATCTCTAACTTTCAAACCTCTACCTACACTAATACCTCCAATTGCGCCTGCTGCAGCTCCAACTACAGTTCCAGGAGCTCTAAACGCGTGTTTAATGGTTCTGCCATCTACACCTGTAACTTCTCCACGGTTGACCAAGTCTTCTGTTCGCTCGTGGAAGGATTTGTTGTCGGTATATCGGGTTTGAGCATTTTTTCTGTCATTTTCTACATTGGCAATGGCTTGATCAAGGGATTGAGCACCGTCTATATCCCCTGCGTCAATAAGTTTCTTTCTTTGATCTTGTAAAGATCTTAGCTTAGTTCCACTTTTTTCATAACTAGCTTTGGCTTGCATCCTAATACCCTTGTTGATTATGG
>JAYWGE010000123.1:0-2087 GCA_043778455.1 bacterium | reverse complement strand
AAGATATGATTCTCAAGCTGATTAGCGTCATTGGAATTGGTGGAGGCAATGGTCATATTATGGAATTTTGTGGTGGGGCAATCACAAGTTTGTCAATGGAAGCCCGAATGAGTTTGTGCAATATGAGCATAGAGGCAGGAGCCAGAGCGGGACTAATCGCGCCCGACCAAACTACCTTTGATTATTTGGAAGAAAAACTGGTAGATCAAAATAAACAAGAAAATTTCCCTGTTAAGGAGTGCTCACAAAGTGAGGGAGGGTGCTTGGAGGTTACCAAATCAAAGTTGACTGGGGTACAATTTCAAACCAAAAAAGAATATTGGTCTAGTTTTATTTCTGATATTGACTGTAAATACGACAAAACCGTAACTATTGACATCACCGATCTTGAGCCACAAATCAGCTGGGGAACCAATCCATCAGAAACTATTGGTATCACGGGTAACATTCCAACTGAAACCCAAGTACCAGAAGCTCAAAAAAACAACTACCACAACTCTCTCAAATATACCAAATTAGTTGGTGGGCAGAAACTTTTGGGTCAAAAAATTGATTGGGTGTTTATAGGGTCTTGTACCAATGCACGGCTAGAAGATATGAAAATAGTCGCCAATATCTTGTGTCCCGATGGCATTTTGGCAAATACTAAGAAAATTACTCCCAACATTTGTTGTTACATTGTGGCAGGATCAGAAGTTGTCAAAGCTGAGTGTGAAGCATTAGGGCTAGATAAAATCTTCAAAACGGCAGGAGCAGACTGGAGAATGCCTGGGTGCAGTATGTGTCTTGGGATGAACGATGACAAAGTTCCTGCTGGGGCTAGGTGCGTCAGTACCAGTAATCGCAACTTTATGAACCGCCAAGGGCAAGGCTCAATCACCCATTTGGTCAGCCCAGCCACCGCTATTTGGTCAGCAATCAACGGAGTGGTCAGCGATGTGAGAGATTTTAAAAACTAGCTTCAAAACCCACCCCCCTGAATTTATCTCAGGGTTATTTACTGACTTAATATTGTTTTTTCTTTGTAATATGTTTATAATCCATAGTCGTTGTAATAAGAATTATACCACAAAGTTTTATCCTTGGATAGAGGGTGTCGCACTTTGGATTGAAGACTTAGTAGTTGTTTTATACTTGTTCCCCACCTAAGCTTACACTAATTACTTTTTACTAAGTAGTAAATCCTTTCGTTCAAAGCAATTCTGTGTGTAAGTTTGTGAATGTTGACAAAGGATTGGGTATAATAGCAATAATCAAAAATAGTTTGCAAATCAATTTGACATTTTAGTTTAGAATGTAAATAGTTTTTATATATGAAAACCAATAACTGGTTGTTTCTCACCAATTTTAATTACCTCCACACAGCCTCGTTTTTTGAGGGTTTCGTAGCGTTTGTTGGGGTTACGATCGTATTCGTAATCAATGTCATAAACGTGATTTTGGCTCACTAATTCTGGGATTATTTTGGTGTATATTTCTTCCAAATCAGCAATTCCAAATGGCATAATACCCACTTTGTGAGTTACATTTTTAAAATCAGGATATAGATTCCATTCTGTTAAAAAATCATTCCAAGTAACATCCCCCACCCCAAAACCAATTGCGGGAGCAGATTTACCAAATATATCTAAAAGATCATCGTACCGACCTCCTCCAAACATAGCTCTTGGACTAACAGGGTTTTTGTTAAAACCTTCAAAAACTAAACCAGTATAATAAGCCAGTCCACGGATAATCGTTGGATTAAAATCATATTCCACATTGGGCATAATAGTTGGCAATAGCTCCAAAGCCAGTTTGATTTCTGGGTAAGTCTTGGCAATTTGGATGTAATCTTCCCATTCTTGACCTGATTTGGCACAAAGGTTGATGATTTTTTGGATCTCAGTTGGTGTTAATTCTGCAGACAAATTTTGGGTATTTTCCTCCACACTAGACTTATACCAGTCATCCAAAACCTTATAAATCAAAGCTGATTTAGTTTTAAGTTGGTTGTTTTTGAGCCAAATATCTATAACCTCTCTGTGATTAAACATAATCTTAAACATCTCTTTGGTAGTTCCAAATTCCAAAAATAATTTGCCAAT
>JAYWGE010000122.1:0-2091 GCA_043778455.1 bacterium | reverse complement strand
GACATTATTATTTATCTCAAAAAAGAAAACTCCAGCGTTGTGATACTCAAAAATATTCCTAAAACCAATGAGATTTTAAGTTTTTTACAAGGGTTTGTTGGTCATAATTACTACAAATGAATATTTTTGAATCTATGCTCAAGCCCAAAATAACCCCTAATCAAATCCAAGACTTTCTAGGCATACAAGTCTATCTTGTGGGTGGTGCAGTGCGAGATATATTACTTGGAAAAACACCTAAAGATTATGATTTTGGCACTTCTGCTAGTCCTGAGCAAATAGAAAATGCTATCACTAACGCAGGTCGCAAAACCTATTGTGTTGGCAAAAAATTTGGAACTATTGGTTTTAAGTATAAACTGGATGATGAAGTTGGGTCTGAATACGTAGAAATTACCACCTTTAGGACAGAAAAATATGAACCCAACAACCGCCGACCTACAGTAGAATTTACAAACGACCTTAAAGAAGATATGTCTAGGCGAGATTTTACTATCAACGCTATGGCAATGGGTAATGGTGGAGAGATTATAGATTATTTTAATGGACAGCAAGACTTACAAAATGGTGTCATCAAATGTGTAGATAACCCAAAACAAAGGTTCAAAGAAGATCCACTGCGAATCCTTCGGGCAGTTCGGTTTGCTACCAAATATGGTTTTGAAATAGAATCTGAAACGATGCGATACTGTAGCAAGATGAATTTTAGGTTACTAGACATAAGTAAAGAGCGGTGGGTTATGGAACTAGACAAAATCCTTTCTAGTGACAATGTCAAAGTAGGTTTGGATTTACTTATGGACTTAGGGTCGTTCAAAGTTATGATACCAGTACTTGAGCTTCAAAAAAACTACCAACAAAACTCACCGTGGCACGATTTTACTTTATGGGAACATACCAAAAATGTAGTTGCCAATATACCAAAGGAAAACCTAGACTTAAGATGGACTGCACTCTTACACGATATTGCCAAGCCGTTTACAAGAACCCAAAACCCCAAAGGACACAGCAATTATATCAATCACGATATATTAGGAAGTGAAATGGCACTAGGTATTTGTCAATATCTCAAGTTTTCCAAAGTTCGTACTAACTACATTACAACCCAAATTAAAAACCACCTATCACCCGATTCAGATCTAAAAATCTATGATGATATGGGTAAGAAAACTTCACCCAGTGTGGAAAATAACAATTCTACCTTAATAAACCCAGAGTAACGAAACTTCAAAATTCACTGTCATCCTGAACTTGTTTCAGGATCTAAACCCAAATAGAAATATAACCTAGGCTTAATGCTCTACAAATAAATAGAATTAACCAAAGTAACAACCTTTAAATGTTGAAATAAATTCTCAATGACATATTTGGAGTGTGTTACAACAAAAATCACCATGAATATTTATACTGACGGCAATGTACTTTTAAATAAAGGTCAAAGCAAAGATCCGCTTGCTATTGGGTGTTTTGGTTTTTGGTGTCATTCCAAAACATTTTTGAGTAATTGTCAGTGGGAAGTCAGCTCTACAACAATGGAGATTAAAGCAGTAATATCGGCACTTGAATACATAATCACAGACAAGATTTATAGGGCAACTATTTATTCTGATTCGCAATCTGTGGTACATTTACTCAATAACAAAACTAAAAAACCCAAATCTTACGAAGGTATTCAGCTCTTTGATTTGTTTGCCAGTATCAATAACAAAACTAATTTGAAGCCCAAAATTGTGTGGGTCAAAGGACATTTTGAATCTGAAGGTAATCTAAAGATAGACCAACTCTTGGAAGAACAGCTAATTAGGTGTATCAAAAAACTAGATGTTAACACCCAGCTCAAAATCATACAAAAAGCCAAATCCAACCTAAGTCGCGGTATCACCCAAAGTTTTTCAGAGCAGTTTTTTGATAGTCTATTCAAAGGTAATTTTTAGTAATTTTTGAGTTCTGTTGACAAAAAACCATAAAAACGCCATACTTAAAATATATGTCTACTACTCCAAACTCTTCAAATATCTCAAATATTGTTCCCAAAATTGCTATTATCCAATTTCCAGGATCCAACTGTGAAAACGAGTCAATCTACGCGAT
>JAYWGE010000121.1:0-22717 GCA_043778455.1 bacterium | reverse complement strand
ATCAAAAGATGCTCCCCCAATAAATTGATTAGTATTATTGACCCTAGCATACATTTCCACTTGCCCACCAAGTCCAAAAAACCCACCAGAAAGGTTTTTAGGATTAGAAATCATTGCACTTAAAACTGCTGTAATATCAAAAAAAACAGTACCAAATCTGTTGTCAGCATCCCAAACAATAGTAAAATTACCAAAATTACCACTGATATAAGATCCGTTTGCGGGAATTGGATTAGGTGAAACAACCTGTCCGTTATTTGGTAGAACTAACCCTGCTTGAATAGATATTTTTGAGCTAGTTACTTGACCATTGCCAATATAATTTTTTTGTAAACCAATCCCGCCAAAATTCATATTTAGCTGGTTCTCAGTAGCTTGAAATTGTGAACGAACTTCGTTAAGCAAAGAGTTGTGATGACTAGCTTGAATTATTTGGGTTGGACTTACAAAAGGTGAACTTTGGTAGGCTGGGTCATTAAATGTTGGCATATTAATAAAAAGTTTTAAGTGTTTGTATGTATAAACTATTTGAGATTGTCTGAGACTGCTCTATGACTAGGTTTTGACTGTCTGTAAAATAAGGCATGTATACATCCCTAGGAGCAAACATTGCGTCAAAATATAGTGAGCCATTTGCATCCGAAACTTCTATAGTATAATCAGTTATTGGGTTAGCTAAAGTGTTTAAATTATAATATACTTTGCCAAGATGCGGTAAAATTTGAATATAATTTACAATTCCATTATTGATTTGTGATAGCCAAGTAAATTTTATATATGAATTATTTTGTAAATTTTTAATTTTAATCCAATAATTTTGTGGTACATTAGCGTCAAGTTCTAAAATCATCACTTCCGATTTTCTGCTAGTTTGTAGATCTAATTTGCCTCCTGTCAAACCTGTTGGGAAAGGTGAACCCAAAACTACTTTGCTTCTATCTGTACTAGTAATAATTGATTTGCTGACATTCAAAGGGATTATAAGTGTTTTGCTATCTACATTTTGAGCGATAGACTGAATAACTTCTCTTTTAGATAAATTAGCTAGATTAAAAATATCCTTATAGACAAAATTATATTTTGTGCCACAACAATTCCCAAAGTACTTATCTAAAGTTGCTTTGCTAATGTTTGGATCGTTTGGGTTGACACTTGCTTGAAATATAGCATCATAAACTTGAGTAGAATCATAAAAAGCATTGTTATCATAACCATATATCTGTTGGTTACCTAATAATGACCAGTCAATAATACTCAAGTTTCTATCACACTCAAAGAAAAAAGGTTTAATTGTTTTTATGTCAAAACTAATTTTAATTTCACTATCATCGTTTTCATCATTTGTAATAGTTGTATTATTGGCATATCCATAGTTAAAAAACACTTTGGGCTTATTAATTTCACTTTGTTTCTTTGTTGTAGATAACCAAAAAACTTTTTTAAGTTTTATTAAATTACTTATAAAATCTACATTTTCGTTACTGTACAATTGTCTTAAAATATAGTCTAATTCAGTTGTGCCATAGTTATTGTTAATTTCTAAACTAGCTTTGTAATTATACTCAGAAAACCTGCTACCAAAAAAATTGCTATCCAAGTTGCCGTCTCGGATATTGGAAGACTCTTGGTTATCTTTAATATGAATATTATAGCTACCTTTTAGATTTGGCGAATGAACCAAAAAATCTTGAAATTGATATAGTTTTTTAGTGGTGAGAAAAGACATATACTATCTGTTAGAAAAGTTTAAATTATTTCCAAAGCCACTAAATCTACTTTGTTGTTGGTAGTTATTAACAACTTGGCTAGAATTATCTATGACTTGGCTGTTATCAATAGAATTTGAGGTGTTACCCATATTTCCACCGATGGAATTGGTACTAGGTAATGACATATTTGCCATTGCTCCGACTCCTATCATTTGCTCAGTTTGGAGGTTTGAATAAATTTGGGTACCTTTTGGTAGATTTAGCAACGAGAGAGCATTGGCTAAGAAACTTGAACCGTTTGGCAATTGGATTAGCTCTCTACCCTCCTCTGCTACTGTTGTTAAGCCCCCTTTCCAGTTTTTTGTACCTTGGGCGTTGGCAGCGATTCTTTTAGCCTCCACAAAATCACCACCACCACCAGATCCTCCACCTGCTAAGTTTTTAGCCCCACTTAATGCACTACTAACTATATTGCCCACAGCACTTGCCAAAGCTCCTGCCATATTTTTTACTCCATCTATTAAACTTTGAATCATATTTTGACCTAGCTCCATTAAATTAATTCCTTGGATGGTGGCGATAATATCATCTTTCATTTTGACAATACTATTCCAGACTTCTGTTGCTTTGGTTGTTACAGTTGTTACAAGGTTTGTCCATATTTCTACCACTTTGTCCCAAACTCCTTGCCAAAAAGTTGTCCACATGGCTTTAATAAGATTTACCCAAGAAGTTATATAAAACTGTATTTCCATTGCTTTTGTCCATATTGATAGATATATTTGAGCAAATATATTTACCACAAAATTCCAAACTCCAGTCCAAAAGTTGTTCCATATATCTCCCAATGTTTTTAGACCGTTGGTTATAAATGTTGAAATAGTTGTCCAAGCAGTGCTTATTGCTGTTGTAATTGTGTTCCAGATGTTGACTAAATTTGTCCATAGTCCTGTGAAAAATCCAACGACTGCATTTACAAACATGCTAATTCCAGAGATAACAACTCCAATAATAAAAACTATACCTGCCAAAATAGCTATGAATACACCAATGGCTATGACAACTGCGGCGATCGCCACTACAATTACTGTTCCAATTATCGCCCCTATGATTTGTAAAGCAGGAATTAGGATTGGGGCTACAAAATTCCAAAGAGCAGTCAATGCTGGAATAATGTTAGAAATAACCCAAGTAGCAAATTGTTGTAGGGCAGGTACAATTGTTGTCATTATAAAGTTACCAAGTTGAGTAAGAGGTGGCAAAATCATTGACAAAATAAAACTACCAAATTGTTGTAGGGCTGGTATAATTTTTTGAAATTCAGCCCCCAAACTTTTAGCCCCATTGATTAAGTCAGTAATAAACTGTGGCATTACAAAAGATTGACTAAAAAAAGCTGTAATTTCGCTCCACTTAACCCCAATATATGTTTTGAGTTCATCAAATTTTATTTTTATATTGCCGATAAATGGCAAGTCAATATCTGGTAAAGATAAATTAGCAAAAATATCTCCAAAAAACTTTGGCACACTTAATTGTAATTTACCAAGTTCATTGCCTACCGCTGTACCAACTTTACCAAATTCTACTGAAAGTTTCCCAAAATCCAAAGTGAATAAACCATCAAAAATTCCGCTAAGATTAATTGACCCAAAGATATTGCCAATTCCACTAGCAAAACCTACAAAAGCATTTTTAAGAATATCAATATGCTTGACTATTCCCCCAATTATTTGACCAATTACTGGGAATTGTGAGGTGATAGTAGCCACTAATTGTTTTGTGTTAGCATCTTGGCCAAGTCCACCCAAAGCTGTTTTTAATAGCTCTATAGACCCATTTAAGAAACCGATTGATGTTTGAATTATTGGATTGTTAAATAAATTTGTCAACTCGTTCCAGATAGGAGTAACTATTGATACTAAACCACCAAACAAGCTACTAATCGTAGATAAACCAGATTGAATAAAACCAGATACTGTATTAAAAGCTGGCTGGACAAAGGCAACTAAATTTGACCAAAAACTTATCCATTTATTGGAGGCTTGACCAAGTTGACCGCCAAAAAAAGATTGAATTGATTTGATACCAGAATTTACTATATTTGAGATATTAGCCCAAATTGGTTGAATAAAGCTAGCCAAACCATTCCAAAAATCATTCCAAGCTATGCCAAGAAAGCCTAATGTAGAATTCCAAATTAAGCTAAGCGAATTAAGAGCAGGTTCAATAAAGCCAATAAAACTACTCCACCAACTTTGTACAGTCGTAGATATATTGTTTATAACTCCATATGTTATTTCTTGGATACCAAAAAAATTGTTTTGCCAAATAATTACCAAAGCTGTAACAGCTAACCCGACCAAAGCAAGAGGTGAAGTTAAAAGCGAGATCGCTGTTCCTAACAAAGTCGTTGGCGCAATCGCCCCAGTAGTAACAGCTGTATAAAAAGCCATAACTCCGCTCCATGCCCCCATAATACTGTTTAAAAGAGCTTGTTTAATTACCATCCCTGCTACAATACCGCCAAAAATACCAACCGTTACTCCTAAGTTTTTAAGAGAAGGTGTGATAAAGTCAATTACAGGCTTCAAAACTTCAAAAGCTACTTTTAACCCATTTAAAGCTGCCCCAATAAAGTTAGCTATTGTTGGCACTAATCCACTTAAAACCCCACTTCCAAACTCTAAAAAGGCTTTAGATAAACTAGCTACAAAAGGCAAAGCCGATTGAACTGTTGTTTGAATTATTGATAGTAAGTTTTTTACACTTTGGCTAGAAAGGGCAAAATTAAAAGATTCTTTCAGACCATTTAGGCTTGATCCAATATCAATACTAGAAAAAGCAGTGGTGATGGCATTTGAAAATGCTCCTATATCTACTTTACTCAAAGACTGGGTTATACCGCTGATGGCATTGGAGATACTCCCCCCAATTGTACTAGCAAAATTAACAAACGCAGGATTAGACAAACCGTCAACTAGCCCTTGTATTCCTTTACTAGCATTGTCAAAAATACTGTTAGGAATGATCTCACCCGTATCAGTAAGACCTAAGATCTTTCTACCTAAACCACCAAGTGTATCGCTCAAAGTAGACAACCGACCAGATACGGAACTGGACTGATTTTTCATTGCATTAAAAAAAGTGCCACCTTCTTTGGACATATCTTGAAACGCTTGCTGGACAATAGCTGAAGTAATCTTTCCAGAACTTGCCATATCTTCTATCTCGTCTTTGGTTTTACCTAAAGTTTTTTGAAGTTGTCCAAAAATAGGAACACCCGCTCCAGCAAATTGTCTAAGATCAATTAAACCAGCTTTTCCTTGTGTTTGAATTTGTGCAAAGTTACGAGCAAGTTGTCCAATTGGTGAACCAGTTCCAGCCGCTGCGTCGCCAAGAGCTTTAAGACTTGGAACAATGTTGTCTGCACTCACGCCATACCCAGCTAATAACTTTGCAGTGTCTGCTAGTTCTGGAATTTCAAATGGAGTTTCTGCAGCAAATTTTACAACTTCTTTGAGGACTGTTCCTGCTTTTTTGCTATCTCCGAGTAATCCATTCAAGGCAAGTCTAGTAGTTTCAAGCCCTGTCGCACTTTTGAATTGATCATTAAAAAATCCACCAATACTTCCAATTGCACCTTTAATTGCGTCCAACGCAAAACCACTAATTAAATTAGCTTTAATAATATCCCCAAGTTTTAGATTTTTAGCCTCGGAGTTAATACCATTTGCTATAGACTCTCCTGCGGACTTACCAGTTTTTTGGGCATCGGATTGTACACTTCCTAGGAAGTTTTTTATACTATTAAGAGCTTGATTAGTTTCTAGTAGCAGTTCTGCTCGGAGTAAGTCATTTGTCATGGTTTAGTCTTTGGATATGTAAAATTGGTCAACAGGTGGAGGTATTTGTTTCCCGTTTTTGTCGCTTGGTATATTTTGAAGATACCTTTCGTATTGTAGATTATTGATAGTTTCGCAGTATAACTGGGTGATTTCCACGATATACAGTTTTTCTAGATCTTGAAGTGAGTAACCGCCATACTTAACCAAGGTATGCTGGATACCGAACAAAAATGGCAAGATACTAATTTTATTGTTATTTGATTTTTGAGATTGCCTCACTTTGACAAAATTAGCGAAAGGAGTTTGCAGGGTCGGTAGTTACCAGATTATAGATAGTATTAACATCAGCAAAAGTAAGATCGTTGACATCGGTAAGCCCTAGTAACTTTAAACATTCATCAACTAAATCTATTTTGGATTTATAAGTTTGGTTAGCAATAGATCCAAGTTGTTTGATTATAGCCAGTTCATCATCGCTCATATCTGTTATAGCTTCGTTGCTTAGCTCCACACCGTTCATTAGTTTTTTAATTGCAGGGTTTTTAGTAGCTTTTAACAAATGAGTGCTAGAATTACTTTGTTCTGTTTGTAGATTTACAACAGCATCAATAAATCGTCTTGTATCTTGACTGTATTTGAGCATTGTTGAAATATTTCTATCAGTTTCAGATTGAATTTCTACAATTTTGTTTTGGGAGTTAGTAATTTTAATCATAATATATGTGTTTTAATAAGAATTTAAGGGGTTTTTATACCCCCTTTTTTTTAGATATCGTAAGCAATCACAACATCACCTTTTTGACCGAAGTAACAGGTCATTTCAGCTTCTTGAGTGTTACCATCCTCCTCCACAGATTGCTCCAAGAATTTGGTTTGTAACTTTTTGATAAAGTAATATTTCTTTTTACCTTCAGCGTTTTCATCTACAATTGTACACGCTCCAATGTATCCAAGCTCTAGCGGTGTAGGGCTAATAGCATTCAAAGTTTTGTTTGCAATTACCATTATTTCAGGATATTCATTTACATTCAAAGCGCTGAAATATACATCACCAGTAGTAAAGTTGTATGTATATTGACCTTCTCCAAGATACCCACCAATATTTGCTAAAACTGTAGAACTATAATTAACATACTGTAATGTAGCACAGTTAATCACCACAGAAGCAATATTTTGATTAGTTCCAATGTTGACCTTACCAAGAGTTGGGTTGCCAACTACATCGCCTAAAACTGGGTTAGTATCTTGACCTTTTGTGTAGCCACTAATATGAACAGGAACAGCCAAGGATTTTTGTTCAATAGCTGTACCTGCAAAAAATGCCATTAGGTTTGCATCTTCTTCGGCAACTTTAATCATAAAAGTAAATTTGTCGCTTGTCGCAGTTTCGCCAACAGTTGACCGACCGCATTTTAATTCTGCTGTATCCATTTCTCGTTTCAAGTCAAATTCGTTCAAACAACATACCTTATAAGACAAAATAGAACCTGGCAATTGTGATGAGTTGTTTGCCAAAGCAATAATAACAGGAGCAATTTTATTGGTTGCAGAAGAGTTTGTACCGATAAACCTAGCTCTGATTACCGTAGATGGATTAAATGTCCCAGCAACTGTACCGTTGGCAACCTTGAGATCAGCTACAGTAACATATTGTCCATTTTGTAATGTGGCACTACCAATAATGTTAAAACTTAAAGTGTTAGCAAAAGCAATATCAGACGCAAACCTAACTGTACCGTTGGCATTAGCTACATTGGAAATATAGACTACTCTAATTGTATCGCTGTCATTCATATTGGCAATTAAATTAACATCAATTTGGGCATTAGCAATAGGAGCAACTAAAGCTGGTCTAGTAAATCTTAGAATACTTGGTCGGTTAGCAGTTGTGGTATAATTGATATTAACCGTATCTTTGGCTACCAAAGCTGAAGTGTTAAAAGATGATAAGATCGTACCAGCTGTTGAAGTTGGCAAAAATCCTGATATATCTTCAAAATATGTACTTGAAGCAACTACATCTTTAGTCTGGACAAAGGTCAACAAAACTCCTGTGTCTTTTTTTTTGCCGATGTCTAGTGTGTTAGTATATTTTTGAGGTTGTGATAGTGAAAGTAAAGACATAATTATTAGTTTATTTGAGTATAAGCAAATTCTAGCTTAAAAGTTTGTTTGGCTAGGTAAAAATTGGTGCTTTGTACTTTTTCATATTGGAGGTTCTGGTTGGTTAGTTTGTTTATACCATATAACCAACTGGTGAACTTTTTATTATTATATGTAAAGCTCCAATAGTTGCCTTGGTTGTGGTTTTTGGTTAATAGTTGGTCTACTATTCCCAGCACTTCTTCAAGCCGTGATTTGTTATTATTCTTACCTTCCACCCTATAAAACAAGTCATAACTAACTTGAAACTGGTGCTGTTCACAGTGATTGATAGTTAAGTCAAAATCTGTTGGAAAATAGGTAATTAGTAACTCTATTTGATTTGTATTAGTAAAAACTTCTAAGTTAAAACTTTCATCTTGAGCTTTTCTACTTTGGGTTTTAATATCATAATTATTAGTTAGAATTATAGCTATATCATTGCACAAAGCCCCAACCACATTATTTATTTCTCGTTGGTTGACATATTTTTTAGTCTCAATAGAGTTAGATAAATTAGTAATTGGTGTTGGCGGTGAGATTGTAGTGTTAGACATAGCTATTTAATTCCTAAAAATTTACCCAAATTGTCTCTAGCTTTTTTGATAGTGTTTCGTTTACCGTATTTAAGGTTTGGGTTTTTACTTGAAAGTGGTTCTAAAAAGTAGATTGCGTAGCTTTGAGCCTCCCCAGTGATTGTAAAAATAACGGTTATACTTGGTTCTGGTCTACCTTTGATTGTAGTTGTAACATCAGAATCATCTTTAGCTTGTCCAGTCTCAACAGGATCTTTAGAAAACTCCCCAGCATAACTTTTACTTAAAAACTCTTTGGCTTTGATTTGGATTTGGGGAGATTTTTGGGCTAAAAGCTGGTAGATTTTGTCTCTCATCCCTGCCTCAAAATTTCTACTATTAGTAATATTGATTGACATACTAATTATTAGTTGTAATATAGCATTCTAATGTGCCGTTGATAGACTGATTTTGAGGAACAACAACTTTTTTGATATACCCAGTTATGACATTGCTAGTTTTGTTATTGACAAAAGTAGTGTTCATACCCATTTGATCTAGTCTCCAAAATACTTTATCACCAGTTTCTACTAACCCAATAAACTTTCTATCCAAATACAATAAATATGTAAAATTGTCTTGCTTTGCATATTCATCGGTTTTAGCGTCTTTTTGTTTTATAGTAACAATCCTACTGTCTATCCAATCTTCATAAATAATAGTTGTAACAGTAGAATAATCGGCAGGAGCATTAAGATCTTGGGTTTGGGTCTCTCTAGTAATTTTGACGCCAGTTTTCTCCCACCAAAATTGAAAATATCCAGTACTAAGCATTGAATGTGTAGTTTAAGTTATAATTATATTGCAAATAAACATTTAAAATACTTGCAAATTCTAGATTATTAACTCCTTTTGTTATTTTGGAATTATTGGCTTTGATTTGGTTTTCATCCCTAAAAAAACTTATACTCCTAGTTTGATCACTTTCAGATTTAACATTTTCAAAAAATAAATGGCTAGGTAATTGTCCTCCAATATATGCGTTAGGGTCGGCTTTGAGGGTGGCTTCCAGTAGTTCTACTAGAATAGCTTTGAGATTATCTGGTAACTCTTCCGACCAACGATTATCACCAACAATCCTAATTTGTTCGCACTTACACCGACAACTTAAACAGCTGAAGTCAATTCCAGTTACTGGGCTATTTACTTCTTGACCATCAATATAGGTATCAAAGTTTGGATACAAATATGTAAAGTCTTTGTCTAGTACGGCTGGTTGCCATACACTTTGACCAACAGGCTTGATTTCAATAGCAGGAAATTCCAACCAACCACCAAAATTGATTTTAGTTTGACCACACTGTTTGAGTCTTTTTATAAGTGTTTTTTCATTACTAGTATTAAACTTTTGACCAGTGTAAAGATTAATTTGACTTGACCAAAGAGCAAGTTTGTTGTCTAAGTAAGTAGAGTTCACCCCTGTTAATGACAAGCCTGTTTGAGTTTGGTATTGAGCAAGGGTGAGATAAGTCATACTTATTTAGATTTTGGTTTTGGGGTTTCTTCTTTTTTTAGTTTTTCCTCTTTTTCTGTTAATAAATAAATAAATAGTTGACCTTTTTCTACTAGATAAGTAGCTTTATCAATTTTAGCTTTATCAATAGTTTCTTGGGTAAACCCAAATGGTAAGACAACATCTAGGACTTGGTTGTCATAAATATCAATTATTTTCTCACCAAATAAGAATTGTGTAGTTTTATCAATAGACATAGAGATTAAATAGTTGCAGTGATTTTTTGGAATGATTGCGCAAATACTAATTTAGATCCAACAAAGTAAATCATAGGGATTTCAATGTCGTAGCTAGTTTGAGAGTTAAAAGGCTGGATTTCTGGGAATAGATATTTTCCAAACACATAATGATCTTTTATACCAACAAAAATATCAGTAGTAATTTCACCAGTAGTTGACACAGTAGTTTCTACAGATGGACATTCAATTAGTTTTTGACAACCAAGTCTCACCTCACAACCGTCTTTGTTTGTAACTTCAGAAATGATTGGTCTGTCATTGTTATCAGTAGCTCCTAGCAGTTTAGCAGCAACAGTTGGAGACATCAAAACTTGAATAGACTCTCTTGAGCAGTTAGTTGTGGCTAGAATTTTAGCAACAGCATCAGTAATTTTAGTATATGTTTCAATAATTCCAGTAGAGGTAGTTTTTTGAGCAGTTGTCAAAAATTGATCAATAGAATCAAAGTTAGTAAATGCTGGGTATACACCGCTTACTTTTGGCAAGGTTGTGTCTCCATACAAAATAGCTTTGTCAAAAGTGAGTTTAATAGTTTGCATCAAAAATTCTATTGCTTGAGCCATCGCATCTACACCAGTACAATTGCAAAGAGCTTCTAATCTGATTTCAATAGCAGTGTTAATTCTAGTCATTGGGGCGGTAACACAGTTATTAACTTGAGTACCATTTGAGGCAATTTGTTTTGTAGATACACCAAGTTTTAGAGGGGTGGTAATTTGTGAGGTAGTTGGCAACACAAATTGATTACAATTTGAGCTTTCTACAGTTGTTACAAACTCTTCAGCAACACAACCATAGTTGTTACAAGCTCTCACTACATAATCAATAAAAGATCTACACTCTACACAACCACCAACAAACTTAGTGTTTTCTTTAAGATTTGGGTTGTATAAAGATTTAGTTTTTTTGGAGTATTTATTGTTAAAATCACTTAGATAGTTAGCATTTTCTGGTAAAGAATAAGCCTCATCAATTTTTGACAAAAAATCTACTCTTAGTGAGCCGTTATTATCAGTTACCATTGATTTAATTTTCTCATTTTTGCCGTTTAGAATTGTTTGGATGTACATAATATATTTTAAGTTATTGGTTTTTAGATTGAAGCTCCTTTATAAAAAGCTTGGATTGGATCAATAGTTAAGTTATTGGTTTTTTTATTTTCAGGGTTTTGAACAAATTTGTCTAAGAATTGTTGCTCTTTAGATTGGAGCTGTTTTGCCAATTCATCAACAATTTTTGCTGTGTCCACTGGTTTGGCTGTTTCTAGCTTTGCCATTGCCTCTATTTTTGATGTAATGTCGGCTAGAGTATTGATTATACTAGCTTGGTTTTCTAACAACATATCTAACTTGGCTGTTTCTTGCACCTCTTCAGGATCAACTAACGGCATCGGTTCAGGCTCTTTGGTTTGTGCTTCTGGTTTGATGCTTTGTTGGCAACTACAGGCTTTTTGAGTTTCATCAGTTTGGGCTGGAGGTGTTGTCTTGTGTGGCATCTGTTGGACTGGTTCGTACATATCATCAAGAATTAGCTCATTGCCATCAAAATCTTTTGCTTTGACCTCCTCACCATTGATTTCAGTGATTTTGGCAACCAGTCCATCCATATTGACAACATATGAACCGATCCCAGCTTCTACTAGACAGCTAATACATTTTTGTTTTTCAAGTTTAGTTTTCATAGTTTTGTGGATTATAGAATTAATATTACTTGACACTACATCTAAGAGCGAAAATTCATTAAGAATTACGGTTTTATAGAGTGTATATTTTTTACCGTTTTTATAGATTGTTTCCGTGTCTTCAGTATCGTACCTAAAACCAATAGAAATATTATTGACTTGGTCATTTTTGACTGCGTCTAGTAATTTACCATTTGATTTTTTACTACCACTTCTATCACAATAAAACATCTCATCGGTTTGTTTGACTAAGATTTGAACTCTTAGCTCTTTGTCGTTTTGGATTACAGTATTTTGAAGAATTTTTGCCCCTGTAGAAACTGGTATTCCATTGCATTTTTGGTGATTATATGCAACCACTGCAGTTTCCAAACCTTTAACTCCAGCTGGATTGACAATATCGCCATCACGGTCTGGTTCGTTGGTTGTTAGTGTGCAGTCAAATACCATACTGCCATCTTGGTTATACACGGGGTCTCGTATTTGATTTCTATAGTTTTTTATTTTGTCGTAGATCATATTTACAGTTTTTTATAGTTTTGATTGATTAAAGTTTGCTCATCTGCAAAAACATATGTACATCTGCAAAGTGGATCTAACCACGGTTGTTTTGTACTAGTAGAGAAGTATTTTTCCTCGTTTAGCTTATGATCTGGTCGGACATTTTTATCACCAACTGTTTTTACCCCCACAAATGTTGAACCTTCTACTTCTGCTAATTTTGAATAGGCTTGGTTAAATGAGTTATTAGCTAACATTTCAGAGATTAAATCTGTTCGGGTTTGTAGAATTATATTTCTGCCGTTAGTTTTCAGCTCGTTGTAAACCTGTTTTTTTTGAGTATCTGTTAAATCAGAATAGCTATCCAAATCTAAATTGTCTTTATTTAGTATTTTGGCTAGACTACTTGTCAAAGCTGTTGCCGTAGTTTCATTGATCCCTTTGTAGGTATTATTTCCAGTCAAAGTTAGTTTGGAAATGTCTTTTACAACTTCTATAATTGCATCTGGTAAGTTGTCAATATTAAAACTAGAATTATAAAACTGGTTGTATTGCTCTAATAGATTTGGTATCAATTTATTTTTGATTTCTAACACTAGATCATTTTCACTCATTTTAATCGTTGGTAAATTTTTAAGAATCTCTTGGTAGAATTTATCATCGCTATAACGAGAAAACTTTGTAAGATTTTGAAATAGTTTGTCTAGTTGACTTTTTAGATTGTCGTGGATAACAACTTTGAACTGCTTGTAATTTTTAGAATTGTATAGATTGTCAAAATTAGGTGGGCTTGGATCTATTACTTTTTCTATAGCACTTTCATCTGGTTTGACTGTTTCTAATACTCTATATCTATCTATCTCACTTATAGTTGACATATAGATACCACCAAAGTATTTTTTAGGAATTAATTTGAGATAAGTATCTTTTGCTTCTTGTAGCGACTGAAATCCAAGCATAAACTTCCATTCATCAAATTCTCCAGTCGGCAATATTTGTTTTATTTTCCAAATCATGTTTGAATTAATATTTACTCCTACATACACATCTAGTGCCATACCATCTTCACCTTTGTGCTTTTCTATGTAGCCGTACATACAAGGCATCTTTTTACTATGTCTAGTGTCGCCAATACTATATTGAATAGCTATAGTTTTATTCTTCCACTGAATTTTCTTTTTGGGTTTTTGGGCATCTTTGGTTATAGTTAGATATTTATTATGGCTATCCATAGAATCTACTATACTTGTCTCTTGATTCTCTTGGTTATCAATTATGATACCCAACATTTCTAATCCTTTGGTATTTGGTTTTGCATTTATACCCAGTTCTCTTAGTTTCAAACAATCATCAATACTCTTTCTAAATTGTTCTCTAATAGATATACTCTCGTCTGTTTCTTCCCTAGACAGATGTAAACTAAATTCTATGTCTGGTAATACTGCTTTGACTACACTTGTCCAAAACTGTTCAATTTTAGTTTTATAGTTATTGACTGTAAGTTTGGCAAAGTTGTCTGTATATTGTTCAGCGTTGCTTAAATTTGGATCGTTATCAGGATCAAACTGAACAAGGCTTGGGGGTACTCCAAAGCTAGTACAAATTGCATAATTTATAGTTTTTATTCTAGCATTATGCTCCAAATCTTTGCTTGTTGCTTGTACTTTTAGAAAGTCAAGGGGCATTGAGGTTACTTTGTAATTCCCGAAAGTTGTTCCTTCTTGTATCAGCGTTTCTACAGTTGCTTCCATCATAGTAAGAGCACTTAGCTTATTATTTGGGTCGGTGTCTTTAAGTAGTTCTTGTTTAGGTGAAAATATACCTTCCAATCTACCGTTGGATAAAGCTTGGGTTCTGCCCATAGATGTGATAGCTTGTTTTTCTAACACTTTGTCACAAACAATCATCAAAGGAGTTTCGCCAAGGTAGTCATTAGATAGATTATTACTAGACAATGTAAAGCACTTTGTAGAATCTATTTTTTGGAAATCTTGTCGGAAACTATTAGTGATAGTAATATCCCCAACAATTTTTTTGTATATTGGATCAATAGTATATGCCAACCGTCTTTGACCGTTCCAAAAACAACTTTCTAAATTTAACAATATACCACCATTATTTTCTTTGTAAAAATATGCTATCACATCTCCACCACTAGATAAAATAGAATTAAGAGAAAAAATTGTATTATTTTCAAAATTGCATCGTTCTAAAAGTCTCTCTATTATTTCTTTGTCTTGGTCGGATTTTGTTTTTATCTTTAACCCCCCCTGTACAGTTGATGATATTATAAGTTGACAACATCTTTGTACTACTTCATCTCTAGTAGCTTGTAATAAATCTTTTGGGTCAAATTTATAATTTTGAGCTGTTTGTCTTCCAATAGTAACACCCCCTACAGTCAAGTAACGGTTTTGAGTTTGAGTATTACCAACTTGACTATTGAATAAAGTCCCAAAGTTTTTAATTGTAGCAAAAATACCCATATTGTTATATGAGCATATTATACATTATTTTAGTCTAACTATTGACTAGTCAATGTCTAGTTTTGAGGAGCTGTTAACAGCAAATGAATAGTTTTACAAGTGAACTTCCAAAAGTCAATCCCTAAATCTGTTATTACTATTTGTTTTTTACCTTCACACCACCCTTCTTCTATGTAGCCTTTTCTCTCTAAAGATCTTATTTGTAAACAAATATTCTCTGCATTTGCATAGCATATATTATACAATTCTTCTCTTTCAACCCCCCTAATTGCCTGTGATAAAATTATTATTTGTGTAGTATTTGCACTTTCTTGGCTATTTTTAGAGATTTTTAACATATGTAATTTTATTTATTTTGTATTTGTAATTTTACTAGTTGAATCTGTGTTTTTATTTCTTCTCTTGTCATTGATTGAAAAACTGGTTGGGAGTTAAACCCATCCAAACAACCACTAATCATATCCACTGCGTCGTCATGCCGACCGCTCGGAAATGTCATTAGCTGAGTTGTCAACTCTTGCATCATAATAGGATTATGGAAATTGTTTGGCAACCTAAAACTATTGGAGATAAAAGCAGGTAGGTGTGGACTAAAATGAGCTACTTTGTCTCTATTAACTTTAATAGGTTCTAATGGTGTTGAGATATTATACTCTTCCCTAGCTAGTTTTTTGATCCACATACCCAGTCCGTCCTGAGCAATTGCATCGTATGTCATTTTTTTTAAGCTTAAATGTTTCCACTTGATATAGAAATTGATTATAATTCGTGCTTGTGTTTCTACATCACACTTTTCTAGGTGAAAGTCAATTAAGTTCTTGTAATTGTCTTTACATTGTCCAACGATCCCAATCGCAAAATAATCGCTGGTTTGCTTACCTGTATGGGTCGGGTCAATGTGAATATATGACTGGGTAACTGAGCTTAATAATTCAGGAGTTTGCTCATAATATCTCAAGTATTCCTGTTTTATCAAGCTATCATTCATATTCAATGGCTCGTTCATATAGTTAGAGGCAAAAGTGTATGGGTTGATTATTTGTTCCTCCAGTAGATACTTTGTGGGGTGGCGTTCTTCCCAGATACTTTGATTGTTGTGATCTAGTGCTTGGTACTTGTGCCATTTCCAATTTGCAAAGACTTTGGAGCCGTTTTTATCCGCAGCGTTAGTCATAATCCTGTTTATAATACTGTTTTGAGTAAGATTAGTTCCAATCATTCTTACTTTACCTTCTGCCAGACTGGGTAATCGTGAGATGAGGGTTGTATTGATCCACTCAATTAGTTTCTCCGTCAACATTATACTCTTTGCAGTGTCAAGCTCTTCAATATCATCCACTCCAATTAGACTTGGTCGGGCATTTTCAAAGTTTATACCCGAGATGTCTTGACCACTAGCTACTCCAGATATTCTTCGCTTTTCTCCATTTTCCATTTGGATTGTGATTGTACTTTGGTTTGCTTCAACCACTTTGTATTTGTAAATTTGTTGGAGTTCCTTAGTTTGAATAATTTTGGCAATTCCTGTGAACTGATCAGCAACCTTTGTTGCGGTACTAGAAACATACAAAATAAACTTGTCATAGTTTTTTGCTCTCATCAATTGTCTAGTAAGATAAGATTTGAGCGTTGTTGATTTTGCAAATCCTACAGGACAACAAATTGACTGAAGCCTATCATTGTTTTGATATAAACCTAAGATTTCTTTGTGGACTTTTGGGGGTTTAAGATAGCTACTATCACTAAGTAGTGTGGTTACTACGCGGTGATGGTCAAAAAGTTGATTATTTTGCATAATTACTATATGTAGTGTTTAGATATGTTTTAGGTCGGGGATTTTGGAGTTTGTTTACTATATGTAGTGTTTAGTCTTGGTCTTGTAACCTTTCTATTAGGTGAGTTAGGGTTGAGTTAATTTCTATTGCTCCACCCTCTTTGCCAGTTAATTCCATTTTAGTTGGGGCATCCAATCCCAACATTTTATTTTGAACTTCAATTGCTTTGATTTTAACCCCCAATTGGAGCTTACCATCGGCGTCTGGTACTAATGCCAACCTCTTGACCTCTTCAAGCTCTTTAAGTTGTGTTTCTAGGGTAATACCGTAGGCTTGAGACTTTTCTTGCTGTTTTTCTGTGATATATTTGCTCACCTCCATTTTTTTTAACATTTTTGAACCTAATGTGTCGCAACTTTTATCATTTTCAAGCTCATAAGCTCTTTTATAAGCCATTCTCATATTGTTGCCATTTGTTAAATACTCCTCACAAAATACAAGCTCTTTGTCATTTAATCCTTTTTTATTTATTTTATTTATATTTGGCATAATCAATATCCTGTAAGTTTATTTATAAGTTTTATTGCTTCCTGATGCCCTTTGCAAATATACGAATATTCGCCAGCATCGTTTAATTTTTGATTCCAAAGTTTCTGTTCTAGAGAGGTTTTGCTACCTTGTAACCTTTTCATCTCTATAAATATCAAAACTTTATTGATTATAATAACCAGATCGGGCAACCCTTTGTGCACTCCTAACTTTGAATTGGTTCTCTTTTGTTTCCAACTTTTAGTGTAGGTATTTTGGGCTGTTGCAGAATATAAAATATCATGACCTTTGATTTTGAGTAGATCTAAATATTGACAAACTTTGTACTGTTCATCAGTTTCAAGTGGGGTAAGATTTGGCATAGGTTATTTATTTGCTCCATCAATATGAAAATGTGGGAGAACCTCTACCCACTCTTTTTGAAGTGTTGAGATATAGATTTTACCGTTGTATTGTATGGCGTTTTGTAGTATAGTAGCCATATAGTTTTAGTTATTTTTTATTTTCACTTGATTTTAGTTACTTGTATGCATTGATAGTTAATTATTACACCACTTTTTTTATTGCAATCTGACCAAGTGAACATTCCAAAAAAGAAAATTGCAAAGCAAATTAGTAAGATTAGAGTTATTTTTAAAATTTCCATATTAGTAAAAATAATAAATAGTTTTAGTTTAGTTTATATCCCCTTGCCGTCATCTCCAGCCCAGTTGTGTTGTTGAGGGAAGGGTAAGAAATAATCAGTATCTTCAAGCATTGTTTGATTTATAGAAAAGTGCTTATCTGTATCTACAACTTGCACTTGGTATTGTTTTAGTTGAGTATCAAAGCCTTGGACTAAATAATAAATGTAAGTCTTGTTATCTTTTAATCCACCGATTAAGACTGTATTGTTTGGGTATTTTTGCATATTAGTTTATGGTTGTGTTAATAATCTCCAGTAACTTAGTCTCAAACTGTGAGAGTGTCATTGTTTGTCCACGAATACCACCAATTACATTTTTATCTTGGAGTACAATAAAAGTTGGCAAAGCTGTGATCCCAAAACTTTCCCTATAGCTATTAGCTTCAGTTTCGCCAACCTCGTGTAGGTTTATGTATTTGTATTGGTATTGTGGGTATTTAGCTGAAAACGAGTTCCAAGCTGGGTACATTGCTTTACATTTTGGACAGTTTGTCCCTCCAAAGTTTAGGATTGTGATTTGTGGTTTATTCATATTGGTTTGATTTGAAATTATTGTTGAAATTAAAGCTTTTTTCTTGATATTTAACCATATCTTCAAGAAGCTTTTTTAGTTTTATAAACATTGCTAAGTTACCTATTGTATCGTTGTCTGTATAATCAGCGTAAGCTAAGTTATCTGAAGTAAGTTCTCTCTTGATTGTATCTCTATTGACACCAAGCATGTCTATAATTCCAAACATTGAAGAAAGAGATAATGCTCTGTCTCCGTACTCAGTCAAACCACATTTTGCCATTATATAGTTATACCAGTATAGATTATTTTCACTTGGATTAGCTACATATATAATTACATATTTTTTTTCTAGTTCTGTTATCTCTTTGATAATATCTGATGCAACAATTGTTGTGTTTTTAACAAGATCTGCATTAACAAAAAAAGCATTAATTTTATTGGTTTTAATATCTTTATAAAGTTTTTGGTTTTTTAACCAAAGTTTTCTAGTAGCTTTAATTTTTTCCACACCTCCTTCTCCTTTTGCGATACACCAATGATTTTTGTAAAGTGTAAAATCTTCTTGTCTATTATATTTACTAATTTCTTCTAATGGTTTTGAGATTACCATTCTAACTATAAGGAAAGAATCATTAATTAGACTTAATTCATCGCACTCAATATCAATTAAGCAGTAGATTTGTGGTTTATTTTTATCATTCATAATTTATTTAGATTTTAATTTTTTAAGCGTATCTTTTAAAGTATATTCATCACCATCGTACCAAAGTATAATTGTTTTGTAAGATTTGCCAAGAAATATATAGTCTTGTATTGCTGGTTTTAGATAACCCAAATGAAATCGTAAATTATGTTTAATATCATTCCATTTTTTTGACCATTCTTTTGTTAAGTATTCAAAGACTTGATTTGTTGTTTCGTCATCTTTATAAAAAAGATATAGCTCCCAGTCAACTGGACAAGCGATGACTGATTCTGGTTTAATAAATTTAGTTAGTGGTTTAGTGGTCATAGTATTAGTTTAGTTTATAATTTAGTCTTTAGATTCTATAATTGTAATAACCCTTGGTAGAATAAGAAGAGTTAGAATCTGCTATTTTTTGTATTTCATCTTTTACTTCTTCTATAGTGGTTTCGTGGATTATTGCAGTTAGTTGTAGTGCCAGTTCTTTACTTGTTTTTGGGAAACTAACATTTGGCATTCTTTCTATAATTTCTTTGTATGTTTCATAGATTGGGAGCATACTATTAGATTATTTTAATAAGGTTTTTACATCTCCATCGTTAGAAACACAGATATAAGGGCTAACAATTGCACTGCTAAAATTAGCATAGAATTTATCGCCAAAACTTTTTTGACATTCTGTTGTACCAAAGCCAAAAAAGAAATATAATGGGGAAAGTAAAAGACATAGGTTTAGTTTGAATTTTTAAGGTTTTCTAAAAATGATTTAACATCTTGTTCTGCTTCAACCTCACTTTCATATGAAATAAAAATAGTCTCTTTGAATATTCCAACTAGAAATTGAACTTCTACTAGGTATTGATCACCTCTTTTAGCTTTATAGACTAAAGATATAAATAAATCTTTACTTACAATTATTTTTCCAGAGTCTGAGTATATAAATTCTTTAGTATTTGATTTAGGTTGTTTAAATTGATTGTTTTTGGATTTTTTGATAGACATAGAAAAATTTAGTTTTTAATAGAAATCGCGAATTGTTGCTTTTGGATATTTACGACAAGCAAATATAAGTGCGTATATTGTGTTGCACAAATCATCATAACCGCCCCATCTTTCACCTTTCTCATTGGCTTTGGGTTGTAGTGGTTCATAAATTTTAGGATTGGTTATTAGCTGATCAAACAATAGTTCCAATACTGGCAATACCTTATTGGTTTTTGATCCGTTAAGCCAAGCTCCAAAGGATTCTTGAGGATGTCCGATGTTCTGCATTCCTAAGTAGTACATACCGCTATTATTGTATGTGATATAAATAGATTCTTGCAAAGTTTTTGGAACTAATTTGCCATCAATTATATCACATGCGTAAGTTCCACAGCCAACTACTGGAAAACAATTATAGTATTCATAATGATACTGGTCAGGATAGTTTGAGTCTTTAGTCTTTTTTTTGATTAGTTGTATATCGTGTCCCATTTTAGTTTTAAATTTAGATTTAATTATATATTTAGTTTATAAGTTTATAAGTTTTTTTTAATTCTTTGGGTAATAATTCATCGCCAAAACTAACTGATTTGTATGTTTCTAGCAATTTGAATTTTGTGTCTTTTATTGTTATTGGTTGTTCAAAGTTTACATTGTTTATTTCTAGCACAAAAATTTTATGATCGGGTAATTCCATAATCTCTTGGGCAAAACTGTCAATGTTGGTTGTAACTTTTTTGATATATTCTGCTTGTAGTTTTTGTTCTATTATTTTAGTTGTTTCATACTTAGCTTTGGCTTTTTCAGATTTGGTTTGCTTGTTATTTAAGCTGTTTTGTACATATTCTAACACAAAGTTAACTGAGTAAAACTTGCTTGAAGCAATGTTTGTTTGGTTATATCTATGGTTTTTGAGGTATTCATAACCCGCTTTATCCCATATCTTAGCAATTTTATCAAAAACTGTTGTTTTTTGCCAATCTTCTTGGACAATACCTTGGGCTTTGAGAACTTTGTTAGATACAAACTCTTGAGACTTATCTGTAAAATCACAAGCAAACAACTCATAATCTATGCTAGTTAGTTTTTTAAGTTGGATTTGCAAATATGGTTTTGGATTGGGTTGGATCATAAAATAAATTATTGACAAAAAAATGTTTCTACTAATTTTGCGTTATTTTCTCCAAAGGCATTGATTAAATTTTGGTGGATATGGTTGTGTTCCTCACAATTCTCAAAGTTGTCTATTAAGTATCTGTCAAGTAAAAATGGATCAAACTGTTGTGTCCCAAAAATTGTGCTAAGTGCGGTATCTTCACAATTTTCAAAAATAATTTTAAGTATTTCTTTTGGGATTTCTTGGGTTAGTTGACTTTGTTTTTGGGTCATAATTAAATAATTTTGTTTAATTCATAGTTTTGCATATATGCAATTATTTTTTGGATTGTAATTATTGGAATTTGTAGATCTTCTGATATTTTTTGTGGGCTAAATTGACTGTAAAATTCATGGATAGCATGTTTGTCTTGGGGGTTATATCTGTTGCCTCTTTGTGGACAAGGTTTACCCTTATCTGATCTCTTTTTACGGGGTTTTGCGATTTTTTGGGTCATATATTTTTAGATTTTAACCAAGTTAAATAATTTTGCTTTGATTCTAACGATGTGTTACTTGCTCCAGCATATTCGTTTCCTGTATCAGTTTTGTATTCCGCCCTAGCTAATCTGTGGGCTTGATCAATTTGAGTAATTCCTTTTTGAGTTGCAAATTGACGGATAAAATAGTTTATCTCGCTTCCTATATCATCTTTTTGAGCTTTGATTTTAGCTTTTTCACCCGTTAAGGCATTTGTTTTGGTTATTGTTTCTTTTTGGGTAATTTGTTTGGTTTCTAGGCTATGGACAACTGTTGTGAGCTGTTGTAGTTGATTTTCCATTTGGGTTTGTCGTCGTTCCAGATCTAGTGATAGCTGGGCTTGAGCTACCATCATTTCAGCAGGGGTTAGTTGTTTGGGTGGTTGTGATTCAATTTTGGTTAGCTGGTTATCCCTAGCTATAAAATAATCTCGGACAGTTTCACCAACTTTTGATTTACTCATCATTGCAAGTTTCTTGGCAAAGTTCGGAGTTAGCTCAAAATCCTGTATTTGGTTACCCTCCGCAACTGTGCTGAACCCCCAATAATCCTCATTTTCTACAGCAAAACTATTTTTTTCTATTTTAGTTTTTAACCACCTAGCAATATCTGCTTGGCGAAGTTCTAAAAACTTGTAAAGATTTCTTGCTAATACTCGGTTTTGAGTATTTGGAGTGATTAGTGAGTAATCTAGTGTGGTTTGGGTGGGTTGAGTAGTCATAAGTTTTGTGGTTTAAAATTAAATTTTGTTTCTTTTTGCAATCATTTCTTTTCTTTTTTGCAAAAGGTCGGCAGCTATTACTTGTCTCTTGGTTTCTTTTTCTTCATCGGTCATATCCACATTGATTTTTGCAACTTTTTTTGGGTCAATAAGATTTGTTAAATTTTTGTTAAATTCAAATTCTGATTTATCTGTTTCTGATTTATCTGTTTCTTTCCACAGCTCTTTTGCTTGTTGGAAATTGATTACTTTGACATCATAATCTAACTCACAATCTCTCTTTTTTAATTCAAAAATTTGTTTGGTTTTGAAGTTGGTAGCGTCTAATGTGTGCGGTGGTTTGCCATATCTTTTTGACGCTTCTGATGTTTTATTGCTTTTTAAGTCGGTTTTTTTAGCGTCGTAATATGCTTCTTTTTTTGTGGTTATGTCCAATTGTTTTTGGATATTTTGGGTTTTAAGATTAGCTTGGTAA
>JAYWGE010000120.1:0-2108 GCA_043778455.1 bacterium | reverse complement strand
GAAAAAACATTTGGTAAGCACCCAACTCAAAAACCACTTGCCCTGCTTAGGCGGTGTATACTAGCAAGTACTCCAGCAGATGCAGTTATATTAGACCCTTTTAATGGTTCAGCAACTACAGGAATAGCTACGATGATGTGTGGTGAAAACCGAAAATATGTAGGCATAGAAATGGAAAAACAATATTTAGATCTATCAATAGAAAGATATAATCAAATTAAAAACAATTCAAATTTATTTTAAATACTAATAGTTATATTTATGATTAATTCATTCAAAGACCTAGACCTTATAAAAAACTTAAAAATATCAATAACCACATTTGAATATTTTGTAGACTGGAAAAAAGTTTTTAAAAATAAAACAGATTTTGAGATTATTTTAAATGAGCTTAATTTTTTATTGGGGAAAAAAGATTTTGATTCTAATTTTAAATATCTTTATAACCATAATCCTAATATTATAACAGCTATACCTATTTTAATAGCTACAAGAGGTAGAGAAATTGGTGTATACAATAACATAACTGCAGAATCTAAATTGTTTAATTTTGCCAAAAATACTAATTCAGATATAGATTATATTGATTTCATAAAAAAATCTGGCTTAATTGAAATTTTTATTGATTCAGGTATAAAAAACTTGGTTGATTATGTTTTTGGTATAGAGGTTGGTTTGGATACTCATGGTAGAAAAAATAGAGGTGGAAAAGTTATGGAGAGGTTGGTTGAAAATTACATAAAAAAATTTTGTGAATCAAACAGCTATGAATATATATGTCAAGCAAATGCTAAAAAAATAATACAAAAATGGTCGGTTGAGATAAAGTTTGACAAATCTTCTAGATCTTTTGATTTTGCTATTTATAACCCCAAAACTAAAAAAATAAAGCTAATTGAGACCAATTTCTTTGGAGGTGGTGAGAGTAAACTAAAATCAGTGTGTGGAGAATTTAAAGATTTATACAGTAGTTTGTTATTGCAAGACATTGATTTAATCTGGATAACTGATGGATTTGGTTGGAAAACCTGTCTAAGACCGCTTGAAGAAGTCTATTATCACAACAACAAACAAATTTATAACATAGATATGCTCAGCAACAGCATTCTCCAAACCCTAAACTGGTAATCATACAAACTAAACTATATGCTCTTTTTACACTCTTGGCTAAGCGAATATATCAACCTTAGCGACTACAACCCAACCCAAATTTCCGACCTGCTTTCTCTCTCCTCTGGGGAATGTGAAGAAGTCAACACAATTACCGAATACTTTGACAACAAGGTCGTCGTTGGACGGATTGAAAACCTAAGAAAACACCCAGAAGCTGACAAACTCAATGTTTTTGATGTCAATATCGGAGCTTTGGGTTCTGTCCAAATCGTATCTTCAGCTCCCAACAGCCGTGATGGTTTACTCGTACCTGTGGCAATTGATGGTGCAAAACTACCATATCTAACCATAGTTCCACGCAAAATGCGAGGCCTAGAGTCCCAAGGAATGTGTTGCGGAATGAGTGAACTGGCTCTTGAAACCAATTTTAGCTCTGGCTTGTGGGAACTAAACGATTTGGTAACTGAAGTTATTTTAGGTCAGTCTATTTGTGCCGTTTTACCTCAATTTTTCCCAAAGGATACGACTTACGAAATCAAATATTTACAAGACAAACTGTCTGCTTGTGCCAACCATTTGGGCTTGGCTATGGAAATTGCTATCTGTCTCCAAAAACCAGAATTACTACGAGGTCTTGCCAAATCTATTTATTATCAAGAAGATTTTTATAGTGATTTAATCTCCAAAATCCAACCCGCCACCCAACAAATCCAGCTCACAGACAAAACTGGTTATGTGGATATTTACAATATCTTTGAGCTAGAACTACCGACCAGCTATGACTTGCCCCATATTTATCAGCAACGACTATTTTTGACTGGCAAGAATTTAATTGGCGGATTGGCTGATCTTAGTAACTACTTTTTGTACGATTTTGGACAACCTAACCATTTCTTTTCTAACCAAAAAATCAGCAATTACAACTGGTCATTTGATAGATTACTAACTGACACCAAGTTTCAAGGTTTGGGTAATTTTAAGGATGGTGTTTTGCC
>JAYWGE010000119.1:0-5853 GCA_043778455.1 bacterium | reverse complement strand
TTATATGAAAAACGACTAATGGAATCTTGCAAAAAAATAGATCAGAATAGTTCTTATGTTAATCTTAAAATTGACTTTGAAACTGATGACGATAACCTAAATTTTGGATGCAAACAAACCAAGTTTGTAATAGAGCTTAGTTGGTTCAACCTTCAGATATATCCCCAAAAAACAAGTAACTATTTTTATTCCAAACAAATTGCCTGTCAATATCTATTTGAAACCTCCCAAAAAAATGACAAAAATCTGGTGGATTATTCTGTGGTAAGATATGAACCAAGTGATAATTCCTGCGTGGCTAGTTAAAAGTTGAAATATAGGTCGTAGCGGAGGGTTTATCCCTCCGTTTTTTGGTTGACACTTGACAGGCTTAGGTTTTTGTGTTACTATTGAACTACAATTACAAAATATTATTTTACATAACTATACCTCAAAATATGTCTGAAAACCTGTACGAAAACCACCCAACAGTAAGAAAATATGAAGATGGAAAAATAGAATATGAGTGTGGTACCAACAATACACAAGAAGCAGTTGGTTTTACTCGCTATATTGATTCGGCTGGGATTTTTATGCTTGAAACTAATGAGAGAGGTGAGTTGACTGTCAAAATCAATATTAGGAAAAACGGTTTGGCAAGTGGAATAGGTGGTAAGGCTGATTATCTTCCAAATGATCATCCTTTAAAAGGTAACCGCGAAATACTAAGGGTAACGATGCTCCGAGAATTGTTTGAGGAAGTTTATGGTGATGATTCTATTAGATTTTTGATAGATTTAAGAGAAAATATTGTGAGTGGCTATGGAAAGTATGATAATCAAAACACAATTTTGACAGGTAAAATAGATGAATTGATAAACTCAAACGCTACAAAAGAAGAGGTTATAGAGTTTTTACAAGATTCAAAGTTTGCTTTTTTATTAAATCGTTCTTTTGTTGCCGATAGGTTTATTTCCAAGTACACTATAGCTGATAAATATGGCAAAACTCAGTTTAGGCAAAATCACTTCATTGGTAAGTTTGGTACAAGTGTAGGCTTAGGATTTGGTGAGGATATAGAAGATGGTCAGCTTAAAGGGGTTGTGTTTAATCTGCCAGTTGATATGATTATTGCCAATAATGGTGTTATTGAGTTAGAAAGTTTGAGAGATATATTGCAAGAAAATTATCAAGTTTTGGAAGATATGCTAGGCAATACAACTGAAATACAATTTAATGTAAACACTGTAGACAATTTGAGTCTTTATTTGGAACAACAGCAAGAAGAGTAAAAATAAGTGAAATCTCAAAATTTACTCTAAATTCTTTGCCAAAAGTTGAAGTATATCATAGTGAAGGCATTTGTAGTTCCATAGTGTATTGCAATTTATTATAAACTGTAACTAAATCTAGATATAAAATTGTTTTTACGATGTTGATTAGTCTTTTTGATTAATGTGGTATAGCTAAAACAAGTTTAAAATAGACAATACTAATGTTTACTAATGTTTATAAAGATTCATGGTAACTCTCATCTTGAGCAAAGCGAAAGATCTCCTCAAGTGTGATAATAGTTAGATTTGATAACTGTACAGTTTGGAGTAGGTTGAGCTATAACTTAAAAAATTTGGTAATGGTAAAATTAGCACTGATAAGCTAGAAACTAGTTGCCCCTTGACAAAGGGGCTGTCCCAATGGGACTGGGGATTCTTTGGTGATTAAAAATACAAATATAGTTTATATATCAACGCTGTATTGACTACTCCAAAAAATTCCTGATCATCATCTCGCCATCCGTGGTTGCAAAAGATTCAGGGTGAAACTGTACTCCAAAAATGGGATATCTTTTGTGTCTAAGTCCCATAATCAAGTCAGGTCGGTCAATTACTGTAGCTGTAACCTCTAAGCATTCGGGCAAGTTGGTGCAAACCAAAGAATGGTAACGCATAACACTGGTTGGATTTGGGACATTTTGAAAAACATCTGTGCCAGTGTGAGTAATTAGGTCAGTTTTGCCGTGTTTGGGTAGGTCGGCGCGGGTTACGGTTCCCCCAAAATAATGACAAATTCCTTGCATTCCAAGACAAATTCCAAGGACAGGCACGGTTTGTCCCAGCTCAGTTATGACTTTGGCACACACTCCAAAATAGGCTTGATCTTGAGGGCTACCTGCCCCTGGGGAAATAATAATTTTGTCACAGTTATTGGCGACTATTTGCTCAAAGCTAATTTCGTCGTTGCGAATAACTTCTATTTGAAAGTTTGGATTTATGGTTCCGCATTGTTGGTACAAATTGTAGGTAAAGGAGTCGTAATTGTCAAGGATTAGGATTTTGGTGGTTTTGGACATAAGGGGTTGAAGTTAGGTTGATTAAAAAATTTTAAAAATTGCTATTGACAATAATAATAATAATAATAATAATAATATAGATACTGCTACTATCAAAAAGCCCAAAAACTTATTTTTATAATTTATTTGGTAGCAGAAAGTGTCGCTATGTCTAAAGAACAATTTTTGTCAAAAGAAAATTTGACTACAACTATATTTCTAAATAAAGATAATTATAAGGAGTATATGACGTCAAAAAAAGAAGGAGAATTAGCTATATGTTATCAAAAAGCGTTTGCTGGAGATCCATGGTATGAAGTAGGTAAAACAAAATCTGGAGAGTTTACATCAACTCCTATCGGTCAATATGATCAAAAGCATCAAGAAACAATAGAATTTGTGGCTTATCCTACCGATGAAGTTATTGCTAAAATTAGAGATTTAGTAGAAAATCAAAATGCTGTCCTGTGTGTTGAAGAAAATCAAGATCAAGAAAATCTGATTACCTCCTTATATTGGCAAACTAATCCTCAAGAATTATTTGATAAAAAATATTCTCAAATTCCTGCTATGGAAAGTTTTTTGGCTGAAAATATTGTTGATGGGGCTGTTTATCTGGATGAGATTTTTACTAGCTTTATTAGACCAAAAGGTAATTTATGGGACATAGAAAACAATATATACACCATTCAAAAAGTCACTGGAACAAGTCAAATTTGTTTTAGAACGATAAATAAAGCTTTGCTTCAAAAAATTCAAACAGCATTTCCAGATTGTCAAATATTTGATGCTAACACTGATATTCCAGACAACAGATCTTTTGTAATAATAAACTCTTAAAAATCACAAATATATGAATATCTTAATTATTGGTGGACTACACGGCGACGAAACACTTGGCATAGATATAGTCAAATTACTTAGGCAAAAACCTATTGCTAATGTAGTTGGTATTTTTGGAAATCCTAGTGCTATTGCCACCAACACTCGCTATGCGGATGTAGATTTAAATAGAGTTTTTCCTGGTAAAGCTGACGGTAATCTGGAGGAAAATCGGGCTGTTCAGGTTATGAACATTGTTAATACTGGCAATTTTGATGTTATTTTGGACTTTCACAACACTACCGCCAAAGATTGTAATTGCTCGTTTGTGGGCGAAGATTGCCAAGATAGTCTGTTTGGAGTTAGTCAGTTTTTGGGTCTAAATAATGTTGTTGTGGCTGATTATAATTGTATCAACAAATTTGTGCCAACTTGCCTGTCCGTAGAAGTTTCTTATTCTAGTGAATTATGCAAAGCTGGCTATTGGTATTATTTTATTGCCAAATTATCAGTTTTGAGTTTGGAGAATTTGAAAAATGATGCTGTGCAAAAATATAAAATTTGTGGTAAATTGGGCACCAAGCCTGATTTTGAGTGTATAAATTGGCAAGAATTACTGACTGACAAGACTAAGAAAACTATTTTTGTAGGTGAAAAAAGCTATACAGACAAATGTTGTGTGTTGGTGGAAAGATTGTAATTTTTTTCTATTAAGAGCTTTTATCTTTAGTTTATCGTTAAAATTTCTCCTTTTCTATGGGAGAGGTTGGGTGAGGTTTTTGAGTTTTTATATTCCCTCTAGTGTCTTGGTAATCGCCCCCAGTTTATTGATTATTTCTTGGTATTCATCGTCCGTATTGCTATCAAAGACTATCCCGCCACCTGCTCGTGCAAAACCCTTGTTGCCATCTATAAACAAGCTCCGAATCGGAATGCAAAACTGCCCGTTGTTGTTACTGCCAAAATAACCAACTGCTCCGCCGTATGGACCACGACTGTCTTGTTCCAGTCTTTGAATAATTTTGATGGCTTCCAGCTTGGGAGCACCCGATAGAGTTCCTGCAGGAAAATTACTGGCAAGGGCTGTAAAAATAGTTTGTTTGTCATCCATAATCCCCATAATCTCAGAGCTGATGTGCTGAACGGTAGCAAATTTTTTGATGTCCATAAGCCGTTTAATTTTGACAGTTCCGATCTTGGCAACTCGCCCGATGTCGTTGCGATGCAAGTCAACCAGCATATTGTGTTCGGCTATTTCCTTGGGGTCAGACAACAAATCTCGGGTCAGATCTTGGTCTTCCGCTGTGGTTTTGCCTCGTTTTCTGGTTCCTGCCAGTGGATAGTTTTCCATCAAGCCATTTTCCAGTTTGAACACCAGCTCAGGACTAGCCCCAATCATTATTTTTTGATTCCCCTCTTGAGCGGTGGATTGTAGAGACGGGGTGTTTCCAAACTGCAAGTAAAACATATAGGGAGATGGGTTTTTGGTACGAAGAGTTTTGTAAATTCCAAATTTATCACCTGTAATCTCGTAGTTGTACTGGATGCCGATCACACACTGAAACGCATTACCTTTGAGGATTTCTTGCTTGGCGCTAAGTACCATTTGGCTGTGTTGGTCTTGGGTTTGACTTTGGGACACAAACCGAACTTGGGTAGATTCTTGAGACTTGACAAAGAGACTTTGGAGCAAATACTGACGGTCGGCAAATCTATAAAAATACTCACTACAACCTGTATATTTGTCAAAAATAATTCCATCTTGATAAAATCCAAAAGATAGTGTTGGGAACTCGCTGTTTTCGGGTAAGTTGGCAGTTGGTTCAAAATAATTGATGGATTCATAGCCAAGAGAACCAATTAGTCCGCCACAAAACTTGGTACTTTTGGTCTCAAAAAGCTGATGGATTTGTTCCAAAAAACGGTAAGGATTGTCGTGTTTTAAGTTAATAGTAACCACCTGTCTTTCGGATACCTCCCTTAATAATGAAGAATTTAAAGCTTGGGAGTTTTGGATTAGCTCCAAGATTAGTTCTTTGGTGTAGTTTGGGGTTTGGCTGTGTTTTTCATTAAAAATAATTTGGATGTTTTGACCTGTGGCATAAAACTCAAATTCTGGCTCAAAACCAATGATTACATACCGAGATTCATAGTTGAGTTCGTAGCAACTTTCTAGCAAAAAAGCTGTGTCATAGTTTTGTCGTACTTGGTCAAAAAGATTGATGTAGTCCAAGTCGCGGGGTAGGGGAATATAGCTGGTGGTCATAAATAAATAATACAGGAAAAAGTCAAGTTTGACAAGGTGGTTTTTTTGTGGTAGGATTAATATTGAAATTACAATTTTATTACAAATTATTTTTATTTTTTATTATGATAGAAAGTTATTTAGAATTAGCACCAACTCAAGAATAAATTACAAACCAGTTTGAAGAGGCTCTTCAAGAATTAGTTAGATTAACCAACCTATCTTTTGAAGAGTTAACTCCAGAAATGAAACTATACTATAACAAAATCAATGCTGGAATGAATATTTCAGACACTTTCCGTGGTGTAATACAATCGGCAATTGATAATAATTACAACACATCAGAAACTGAAGAATTTTTAAAGGTAGTGTGTCAAAATGCTACTCCAGAAATAATAGAGGATTTTTGTGAATATGTTGAGTTTATGCAAAATTTACAGAAGACTAATTAAATTCCCAAATTACTCTTTATGTCTCA
>JAYWGE010000118.1:0-5886 GCA_043778455.1 bacterium | reverse complement strand
GTCTCCTGCCACCATAGACCAAATAACTAACCAAACTATTCACCAAGATTTATTCTCAACATTACAGTTATTACCTGATAATTTTGTGGATTTGCTCATCGTAGACCCGCCTTATAATCTTGACAAGACCTTTGGACAAACTAAGTTCACTAAGCTAGGTGAAAACGCAACTCAGACTTATCAAGACTATGTGGAGAGCTGGTTTGTACCACTTATTCGGATTCTCAAGCCCAGTGCCAGTGTGTATGTTTGCTGTGATTGGCAGTGTAGCAACGATATTTATCAGGTCATTAGTAAGCATCTCAAAATCCGCAATAGAATTACTTGGGAACGAGAAAAAGGCAGAGGAGCCAAGACCAACTGGAAAAACTGCTCAGAAGATATTTGGTTTGGAACCGTTAGTGGCGATTACTATTTTGATTGTGAAGCCGTCAAGCTCAAAAAATCTGTCATTGCTCCCTACAAGGTAGATGGACAAGCCAAAGACTGGCAAGAAACTGATGATGGCAAATTCCGTCTGACCATGCCTTCTAATCTATGGACTGATATATCAATTCCCTTTTGGTCTATGCCCGAAAACACTGACCATCCCACCCAAAAACCCGAAAAACTAATTGCCAAAATCATCCTTGCCAGTTCCAAGGTTGGCGACATTGTCTTTGATCCGTTCTTGGGTAGTGGTACCACTAGCGTAGTTGCCAAAAAACTAAACAGGAATTATTGCGGAATAGAACGAGAACTAGAATATGCCTGTCTGACTCACAAAAGACTAGAACTAGCCACCACCAACCCCACAATTCAAGGCTACCAAGATGGAGTATTTTGGGAAAGAAACAGTGGTAAAGCGATGAGGGAAAACGGGAGGAAAGTGGGTGAAAATCACAAGTAGTTTGACAAAAGATAGGATAAAAAGTATGCTTTAGATAAGAGAAAATAAAAAATATAAAACAAAAATAAAACTATAGATATATGCTCAAATACTTCAAAGTACAAAACTTTCTATCTTTTGATAATGAGACAATCTTTGGCTTGCGTCCTAACTGCAACCTTAGAAGTATCAAAAACAAAGACGGTTTTTATCTTCCAAAGCAAACTGAAAATAGACTTAGCAACCTTGCTCTAATATATGGAGCAAATGCTAGTGGTAAAACTAACCTAATTAAGGCAATTCAGTTTTTAGAACGGTTAATGACACAATCATTTTTTATCCCCCAAGATTACAATTTATTGGATATTGATAGAGGTTTTTTACCATTTGGACACAACCATTCTATTCCTACAAAATTTGAAATTTGTTATTTACTCAACGATCAAAACTGGGTTTACAAAATTACAATTGAAGGCGATGCCAAAAATAAAACTATTACCCAAGAGTCTCTAACCTGTAATAGAAAAGAAATATTCACAAGAACAACCGACACAAAACTTTACCGCTTTGTAACTGAATTTAGCTATCGGGTAGCCGACAATGACTCAGAAATAACTAAAATTATAGAGTTTATTGATAGTAATTTTGTCAACCAAGATTTTGGAGTTGGCGATGCGATTATTCCAGAGCATTCTAGCACCTTATTTTATTATAAAAATCCAGAGTATCTAGCAAAAGTTGTTGATATTCTCAAAAAGTTTGATATTGGACTCAATGATATAAAGATAGTAGAAACAACTAACCCTGAAGAGCCTGAAAAATTCTCACTCAAGGTATATGGAGTTCATAGCTTTGGCAGTCTTAGGTTTAATAAATATGAATCCCAAGGTACAAAATCGTTATTTTATAAAATACTTTTACCTGTAATCACAGCTTTAGATAATGGTCATACGGTTTATGTAGACGAAATAGATTGCAATATCCACTCACATATTTTGGAGGAAATAATAAAACTATTTGTGCAAAAAGAAACTAACCCAAAGAATGCTCAATTGATAGCAACATTACACGATGTGAATATGATGAATCTTGACCAAGTATCCAAGCGCCAAATCTACTTTGTAGAGAAACAAAACAACGGTTCTAGCGAAATTTTTAGTCTTGGTGATTTTGATCTAACTGCTAGTAAGTTAAATTACAGTGAAAGATATTTAACAGGAAAACTTGGAGCTTTACCTTTCTTAACTTAAAATCATTATGTCAAAAACTAATTTAAGAAATAAAAGCATAGTTACAGTATTGGTAGGTTGTGAAGGGGTTACAGAGGTTAATTTTTTTAAGCGATTAAAAAGTATTTTTCAATTAAGAAACTGTGGTTATTCTTTTAAAGAAATTACTTTAGGTGGTGGATCAATGACCAAACAGCTGGAAGAAATAAAAAATCATAACATAGCTCAACTGGAAAAACTAAAAGAAAAATCCGTAATTTATGACAAGTTAATCTGGCTCACTGACGGTGATTTATACGATGTGGAAGAATACAATAAATGGTGCAAATCAAACAAAAAATTAAAAGAAAAATTTGTTTTAGAGGTTGTTTTTCTTCCCAAAATAGAAGGTTTATATTTAGATTTTACTCACAATAAAATAGGTAAAAATCCCAAACAACAATGTGAAAAACTATTTGGTCAAAAATATACCATTTGTTGTGATACAATATTTAAAGAAGTAGATGAAATAAGAAATTTTGTGGACGATAAAAACAATCAAAAATACAAAAACTATAACAATATTCAAACAATACACAGTTATTTTAAATCTTTAAAAAGTAATTAACCAATTCGCTCCTATGAAACTTTCCCAAAACTTTACCCGAACTAGCCGAGAAGCTCCAGCCGATGAGGTCTCCAAAAATGCTCAATTACTAATTCGTGCTGGATATATCCACAAAGCAATGCCTGGTGTGTACGCTTACTTGCCACTTGGTCTGCGAATGCTCAACAAAATTGAAAATATCGTTCGCTCCAATATGAACTCCATCGGTGGTCAAGAGATTTTGATGAACTCACTACACCCCAAAGAATGGTGGCTCAAAGCCAATAGATGGGACAATGTAGACATTTTGTTCAAAGTCAAATCTCAAACCAACAATGAATATGCCATCGCTTGTAGCCACGAAGAGCAAGTCGTTCCAATTGCTAGTAACTACATCAAAAGCTACAAAGATCTACCAAGCTATGATGGCGTCGTACCTTTTCAAAATAACCTTGAAGCAAAAACCTTTATAGATAATTTGGAAACCCAGCTAAAAACGCAAAATATTGGATTTGCTGTAGATTGTTTTGTTGTCAATGAAAAAAACCAAATTTTGAGCCAAAAACGATCAGCTAATCGTCGCCTTTACCCTAATAATTGGGAGCTAGTAGGTGGTCATGTTGACGCTGGAGAAACTGTTTATCAAGCTATTTTTAGAGAAATTAAAGAAGAACTTTCTGTAGAAATTGATCAAATCAAATCTTTTGTAAGTAAAATTGAATGGGTCAAACCAGTAGAAAAACTCAAAGAAGGTGAAAAAACTAATAACCAAATTTTTAGATTCATAGTGTCGGTCAAAGATATCCAAAATATCAAGTTAGAAGGTGATAAAGCTACTGAATTTACTTGGATTGACGAGTCTAATGTAGATATTCTTAAATCTAACCAAGAAGGCGAACCAAACTACACTTTTGATAGTGTAAAACACACTTTGGATATTTTAAATAACAAAAATTATACCACACTCCCACTTTGTGTCTACCAAATTCAAACTAAGTTTCGGGACGAAATGAGAGCCAAGTCAGGATTATTACGAGGTCGTGAGTTTCGGATGAAGGATATGTACGATTTTCATGCCAACAAAGAATCCCAAGACAATTATTACGAATTAGTCAAAGCTACTTACCACAAAATCTACACTGAGCTTGGTCTCAAAAGCTACGCAACAACAGCTTCTGGTGGGATTTTTACAACCAATATTAGCCACGAATTTCAGGTAGAATGTAGTGCAGGGGAAGATTGGATTTATCAAGATGGTATTAGTGGAGAAGTCTTCAATGAAGAAATGGCTCCTTGCAAAGCCCAAATTGTGGATTACACCAACGAAATTGCCAAACCAATGGAAGATCATTTGCTTGATGGAATTATTGGAGTAGATGCTCTCACGAATCACTTTGGGATTGAGAGGACTAGAACGACCAAAACTATATTTTTTGAAGATCCAAAAGGTCAAATGATTGTAGCTTGTGTCCGTGGAGACAGAGATGTCAACGAAGCCAAATTGATGAATATCACTGGTAAAATGTTGACTTTGGCTACCGAAAAAACTGTTCTCAAGTATACTGGTTGTGGAATTGGTTACGCTGGAATAATTAATTTACCAAAAGATAGTGAGGTTTATTATGACACTTCTATCCAAGGTTTACACAATTTTGAGACGGGTACCAATAAAAACGGTTACCATACGACTAATGTTTGTTTTGGTCGGGATATAGCTTATCCAAGTCAGTTTGTAGATATTTCTAATGTTCAAACAACCGACACAAACCCACTCACAGATGGCAACTACAACAAGCTCAAAACAGCTGAAGTTGGCAATATTTTCAAATTGGACGACAAGTATACTAAGGCTTTTGGAGCAACCTATATGGACGAAAATGGCAAACCACAGATTCCACTGATGAACTGCCACGGAATAGGAACTAGTCGCTGTATGGCAATTATTGCTGAGTTATATTCTGACGAAAAAGGTCTTAAACTACCAATTCAAGTCGCATCTTTTGAAACCCATTTGATCACTCACATCAGCCCAAAGGACGAAGAAAGTGTTAATAACCAAATCTTGGATATCGCCAATCGGGTTTATAGTGGAGAATTGCAGTTAATCAGTCAACTCCCAAGAAATAATCCCCATGTTCAGGGGGTGGCGACGCAGGAGACAGGGGTACATTTTACCCTACTGGACACTCGCAACATTGATCAGCTTTTGTCTTTTGCCAAGGAAAATTCTAGTTTTAACTTCAATGATCTTAGTAGTAAAGAGCAAATTTTGTGGGACGATAGAACTGGTAAGATTAGTATTGGTGAAAAACTCAAAGACGCCGACCTCATCGGTTGTCCAATCCAAATTATTGTGTCCAAAAAATCCTTAGAAAACGGTGGTTTGGAAGTTATAGTTCGTGCCACAGGTCAAAAATCTATGGTCAAGATTGGTAGTTTAAATCTTTTGCCAAAAGTTGAAATATAGTTGTAGCTGAGGGTTTATCCCTCCATAGGATACTAAACTCAAATTAGCAATTAAATTCAATTTGAATATAAAACCCCTTTTACAAAATTAATAAATTAATATTTAAACCGATATACCCAAACATTATCAACTTCCACAAACTAGCACACAGAATTGATTTGAAAGTAAGAATTTACTGCTTAGTGAAAAGTAATTAATGCAAGTTGGAAGTGGCATTGGTATATCACACCAAGACTTTTAGGCTATTTTGATCAAGGTGAAAAATTTCTACTTCATCTTCATCGTTGATAGCCACCATTCGGTTTTCATCGCAATCAAAAATCACATAATGCCCTGCTCGTTTGGGGCTAATTTTTATGATGGTGTTTTTGGAAATAATTTTAGATTTGTCAATTTGTCCTGTTATTTTGAGAGGCAAAATCATAGTATAACCAAAATTAGGTTGTTCAAACCCCACCCCGCCACTAGATTTGTAAAAGGCACTAGAGCCACTTTGAGTTGCTACAATAATCCCATTACCAAGACAATATCCTGTTTTTTGATCTATGGAAACTTGCAGTTTGCTGGTATGATAAATATTTGGCTTGGACACCAATACTTCATTTAGTGCCAAAAAAGGCACAACTATATCGTTGATTTTGACGCTTAATCTATCCCAGTTTTCCAGTTCATAGTTTCCCAAAACAATTTTTTGACACAATATTGGGATTTGATTGGGAGCAAATTTGGTTAGTTT
>JAYWGE010000117.1:0-5888 GCA_043778455.1 bacterium | reverse complement strand
TAAAAACCAAAGCCTTTATAGATTCTGCCAAAATATTTGCTCAGCAAAACCCTGAACTGGGAGAGTTTATTGGTGTTAAACAAATCCTAGAAAACTTTAAAAATGTTCGTCCAATTTATGCCGAAGAGATTGCTTCAGCTCTTGGATACCCACCAACAGATCAACAGATAATTGCTTTTGCAAAAATCATCAATAAAATAAACACTGACCCAGAACACGCCCAATATTTTACAGAAATACCAGGAGCTAAAGATTTTTTGACACAACTTCAAGATCAGCACAATTTAGAACCTACATTTGTTACCAACAATTCACCGCAGAACTTGGAACACATCCTAAAAAAACTAGATATATCAAATTATCCATTGGTAACCGCATATGGTAATATAAATACAAAAGATTTTACTGACACTAGGGTTGTCAGGTTTGGGGTAGAAAGTAAAGAAAAACCATCACCAACAGTAACCTTGTTAACTTTGTACAAAGAAATTAAACAATTTTGCAAAAATATTGAAAATAACACTATAGAAAACAACCTAAGCCCATTAACAGAGCCAGAAATAGATGTTCTTGTGGAAGAGTTTGTGTCTGCTCCTCATTGGTATGTAGGTGATTCTGCCGACAGGATTTCTCAAGATGGTAGTCTGGTTCAAGGTAGCGATCAAGACTTGGTAACCAACTTAAATAGGGTTTTTAAGGGCGAGAAAAAAGGTGATATAAAAGCAAATTCAGGTTTTGAAAACACTCAAAGGTTCTTAACAGAAGATTCCCTAGAAAAAGACGCCCAAAAAACTATTGTGTCGCAATTACGCAAAATTTATGCTGTTAAGTTTACAAAAAATGATGCAGGTGAAAAAGTAGAGAGAAAATCAAGTCTTACTGCAAGGTTTATGAGAACGCTGTGCGACAAGATTGAATCGGGCAACTATCCTCAATTTAATTTCTTGCACATCAAAAAAGATTTAGAAACACCACTAGTTGAAATTGCTCCTGATGGAAGTACAGTAGCTCGGGTAAGAGATTTTACTCAGGTTGGTATTGAATCAGTAGCACAACCAACAACCTAAACCAACAAACAACTTGAAGAATGACTTGACGAATAATAGATTTTTGAGTTATAATACTAAGAGTCAACCACCTCACCACAAAATCAACAAACAACTTATTAAAACTTAATTTAATCTATATTCTATGCTCTCCGTCGGTCTTGTAGGACTCCCAAACGCTGGTAAATCCACTCTTTTTAACCTTTTAACTGAGAGGTCTGTTCCCGCCGAAAACTTTCCATTTTGTACTATTGATCCCCACGATGGCATTGTCAATGTCCCCGACCCTCGCATTGATGTACTTGCCAAAATGGTCAACGCCCAAAAAAAAGTCTACGCCAACATTGAGTTCAAAGATATTGCAGGTCTTATCAAAGGTGCCAGTACGGGAGCTGGGCTTGGCAATCAGTTTTTGAGCCATATTCGTGAGGTAGATCTGATTTTGCTTATTGTCAGACGGTTTGTCAATGACGACATAATCCATGTGGAAAACCGCGTCAACCCACTAGAAGACGAAGAAATTCTGTTGATGGAGCTAGGTATTTATGACCAAAATATCCTAGAAAAACAAATCCAAACCCTACTCAAAAATAAACTCAAAGACTCTCTCTATGTCAGTAAAAACAAAGTCTGCGAAGAGCTTCTCAAGCGAATAGACGGCAAACCAAACACGGCCAAAGATATTGACGAGCAACTTGCCAAAGAGGTGGAGTATACCAAGTGGAGAAAATCTCTCAACCTGCTCACCGACAAAACGATAGTAAGACTTGGTAATATCAGTAGCGATGGTCAAAATGTGGACTATGAATGTGATTTTGAGCTGGACATCAAAGCCGAATCCGAACTGGCAGGAATGAGCCAAGACGAGCGAATAGAGTTTGGATATGAATCTGAAACAGGCTTGGACAAGCTAATTAGACACTGTTTTTACAAGCTCAACCTTGGGACTTATTTGACTTGTGGCGAAATTGAAGCTCGGGCGTGGACATTTAAGAAAAATATGAAAGCTCCGCAATGTGCTGGGGTAATTCACACTGATTTTGAAAAAAAATTTATCAAAGCTGAAGTAATTAGCTATCAAGATTTTGTAGAGCTCGGTGGTCGCAAAGCCTGTGTAGAAGTAGGTAAAATGAGAATGGAAGGCAAAGAATATGAGGTTAAAGACGGCGATGTGATAGAATTTAAGATTGGTGGATAAGGTTTTTTGATTATTTTCAAATTTTATCAACCTTTTCATTGCCCCAAATACTTTTGTTAGTGTAATATACCCAATCCTTTGTCAACATTCACAAACTTGCACACAAATTAGCTTTGAAAGTAAGTTATTTACTTCACTTAATGAAAAGGTAATAGTGAAAGTTGGGTGGGGAACAAGTATACTCTTTCTTTTTATAGTTTTGGTTAGTTACTTTGTGGGTCTTTACGCCAAAAAAACTGGCTTTCCAACGGTTGCAGGTTATATTTTTACAGGTTTGTTGTTTGGAGGTTATGTCGTCGCTCCACTATTTGGTAGTGTTTTTGGTTTTACCATTCAAGAAACGATTTATAACTTGCCGTTATTAGTTTTTGTGTCCAAGGTTATAACAATTTTTATTGCGATTATGGCAGGGTTTGAGCTAAATTTTGAGAAAATTAAACCTACTCTAAATCAAACCTTAATCCTAAGTGCAACAAGTGCGATAACTGTTGTTTTAGGTTTCAGTTGTTTTTTGTATTTCTTTTTTCCAGTTTTAGCTTCTATTCCAAACCTTCAATCACTTAGTGATATAACCCAAATTCAAAGACTAGCTTTGGCGTTTTTGGTCAGTAGTGCAATGCTGGTTGGAGCCCCATCAGTAATCGTAGCCACTCTCAAAGATTTGCCTATTAGAAATTATTTTACCACTTTGTCTCTCAATTTAATCGTGGCAATCAATATTATTTCAAGTATACTTTTTGCTGTTTCTTTGGGTCTAAGCCGTGCGTTGTTTAATAATATTGCCATAGACTTAGGTTTATTTATAACGATAGTTGTCTCTTTGGTTTCTTCTGTAATAATAGGAATAATAACTGGTGCTATCATAAATTTGGCTAGTTTTACAAAAAATAAAATATTTGGAATAGTTTGGTTAATTATTTGGTTTTGTGTTTACCTTTTGTGTGTCAAAAGTTGTGGCATAATTATCAATGGTTTGATTAACAATATTGTTAATAGTTTTTTCAATGGGTTGTGGAATATTCAAAATATTGAATTGGAAAACATTCTAGTGTTTATAACCGCTGGTGTGTATTTGCAAAACTTTACAAAAAACAAACAAAGTAGAGAATTTGTGGAAGAGGTTATTTCTAATATATCAAAAAATATGTTTTTGGTCTTTTTTACATACATCGGTTTGGGTCTCAAGCTAGATTTATTGTTTAAGATTTTTAGCTTTGCTTGTGTGTTATTTGTGGTTAGAAATATCATAAATTTTGGAGGTTTTGCTTGTGTTTCAAGGTTTATTTTTGGTACCAAACAACAACAAACAGCCCAGCAATTACAGGTTTATACAATGTTACCCCAAGGTGGAGTTACAGTTAGTTTTGCCAAGACAATTCAGACTATTTTTGAAAAAAGTTTTGGTAATGGAATTTATGAATTGATAATCTCATGTTTGATTTTGAGCCAAATATTAGGTCCAATTCTATTTAAAAAAGCCATTGAAAAAAGTGATAAATTGTAGATTATACCGAATGCTTTGTCAACATTTACAAACTTGTACGCAAAATTACTTTAAATTCCGAGTAACTAAACCTCAAAACTCACTGTCATTCTGAATTTATTTTAGGATCTAATGGCTCAAATAGAAAATAGATTTGGCTTAATATTTTACAAAACAATAAAATTAAACTAAAAAATACCTTTTAGATTCTGCGAACAAGTTCAGAATGACAGATTTGGAGTTTGGTATAAATTTTTAGATTATTGTTTTTTGGTTTATTTGTAGAGTAATTTAAATTTCGTTGATGGGGGTTAATAAGAGAGAATTAATTATTGTGCTATTTAGTTTTTTATCTTGGAAGTAATTTTAATAGGAAAGATTTCTAATAACTAGAAGAAGTAAAAGAGGTTAATAATTTTGACAAAAATATCTAAACTATGCTAGACTTAAGCTAATATGCCTTACCAAAACCTCCGAGAAGAAGAGATCAAAAACAAGTTTGCCAGTGATTATTTTGCTGGTTTTGACACGACCAAGATTATTGGCAATGTGGATTTTTGTATTACCAATCAAACTCAATCTTTACTCTGGGCAGAAGCCAAAAAAGGCAAGTCTAATATCTACCATTCATTCGTTCAGCTAATCTTGACGATAGGCAAAGCCAAAACTTTTGACAAGGAATCACCACCTCCGTTTCTTGGGGCATTTGATGGCTACCAGATAGCTTTTTTGCCTTACAGCGATATTCAAGAGTTTTTTTATACCAACGATTTTAATTGGAATGTAACCCCGAGCAACTACGACACCAAAGAATTTAAATTGCTTTTGGATAAAGTCAAAGATATACTACAGACCAATTCTCTAATTTTTGGTTTTGATGACGATCACGACGCGATATTAGACTTTATCAAAATTAACTTTGTGGCTGGTAATCTTGGTATTTCCAAAATCCAAATTGATAAAAATAACTTTTTGACTATCTACAACAAGTGGGCAAAAGAAGTAAAACCGACCATAATCGCCCCGTGGGAACTTGCCAAAAAAAGTGGAATCATAGACGCAGATTTTTATTTGGCCGATATTTTATCTAGCAACAACCAAAGCCTCAAAGACAGTCTCTATGTCTTGCTAAAAGACGATCACTACGAACTGGACAAAAAGCTAGATGAGATGGGATTTTTTACCTCTAGGCGAACCAATTTTAATGACAATCAAAAAGCTCACCAACAGTTTTGGAACAAGTACCAGCGACCACCAAGGCAGGAATATTGGGACTACATCACCAGTCGCCGTGATATGCTGGTACCTCAAGATGTCCGTGAACGCAAAGGTAGTTTTTTTACGCCGTCTGTGTGGGTAGAAAAGTCTCAGCAATACCTTACAGCTGTTTTGGGTGAAGACTGGCAAGACGATTATTATATTTGGGATTGCGCCGCTGGAACTGGTAACCTACTGGCTGGACTGACTAATAAATACAAGATTTTTGCCTCTACGCTAGATACTCAAGATGTTGATGTGATGCGAGACCGTATCCAAAATGGTACTAACTTATTGGCAGACCATTGTTTTCAATTTGATTTTCTCAATGATAGTTTTGATGATCCAAAGGTACCCAAAGCCCTACAAGAAATCCTAAATAACCCAATCAAAAGGCAAAAATTGGCAATCTACATCAACCCACCATATGCGGAACATGTAAGCTATGGTATCAAAGACAAGGCAGGGGTTGCTATCAATACCAAGGTTTATGCAGAATTTAAAGATTTGGTTGGAATGGCGGGGCGAGAGTTATTTGTACAGTTTTTCTTAAGGATTTATAAACATATTTCAGGTTCACACATTGCCTCTTTTTCAACATTCAAACACATACAAGGATCAAATTTTACTAAGTTTAGAGAATATTTTTATGCAGAATTTAAGAGAGGGTTTATCGTTCCTGCTGATTCGTTTGACAATGTTAAAGGCAAATTTCCGATTGGATTTATGATTTGGAATACAGCTATCAACCAACCTATAAAACGATTAGAATGTGATGTTTTCAACTCTAAAAATAAACCACTGGGAATAAAAACTTTTATACCACCAAATAAAAATGAGTTAATCATAGATTGGTTGCGTGGTTTTTATGACAAAAAAAGTGAGAGAATTGCATACCTCAGAC
>JAYWGE010000116.1:0-2121 GCA_043778455.1 bacterium | reverse complement strand
TTTGATCAATACAAAGGGCTATTATTGGAAGATATAGTAGCTCAAATACTTACTAGAGAATTATCGGGAATTGCAGATATATTCAACGATCCAAATAGTGGAAATGCTGATTTTATAGTCAAAACCCTAAAAAATAAAATAGCTATTGAAGTAGGTTATGGAAGCAAAAACCAAAAGCAAGTCCAAAAAAGTATGACTAGGCATAACTTGGATTATGGAATTGTTGTTTCTAATGACCAATATTATATTTGGCAAGATGACAAAGTAGTTAGAATACCCCTCAAATGGTTATTATTAATTTAGATTTTGATCTTGGTCGAGATGTGTTTGAAAGTGCAACTGTGGACAGTAATATTCTCTTGTTTGGCAAATTGACTAAAACTTCGGAAAAATAATAAGATTAGAAGTATTATGTTTGATAAAGAAATAAAATCTAATCTATACGAACAAGCGATAATTATAGAGTAGTGGTAAATATAGCGTTGATATATAAATTATATTTGTATTTTTAACCACCAAAAAATCCCCCGTACCATTGGGACAGCCCCTTTGTCAAGAGGCAACTGGTCTCTAGTTTATCAGTGCTAATTTTACCATTACCAAAATATCTTATTATTTGTAATGAATTATAAACTGTTTTAGTTATATATCAATACCACTTCCAACTTGCATTAATTACTTTTCATCAAGTAGTAAATCCTTTCGTTCAAAGCAATTTTGTGTGTAAGTCTGTGAAAGTTAATAATGTTTGGGTGTAGTTGATTAAATTTTAAAACTTGACAAAAAACTAGACTTTTCTCATAATTAAATCAGTATGGTAAAACTTACATTAAAATTAATTATCTGCACTATCTCCCGCATTGAGGCTTGGCAAAAACCAAGTCTAACTATTGTTGCGTCAAATATTTAGTTTAATTCTGATTAAATTTTAACCTTATTTTTGACAAACAAAATGTAGATAATGAGTATAAGTCAAGCCAACCCGCAACCAAGCGGGAAGTTTTTTTAAACTTACTTCAACCAAAATTAACCAAAACCTATGTCCAATCTTACCAATCAAACCAACAATCAAGACTATCTCAAAATCTCCAGCTACGAAGCAAGGCCTCACCAAATTCAAAAAGTTCTTTTACTTTATTCTGGGGGTTTGGATACCAGTATGATGCTCAAATACATCCCCGAAACCTATCCAAATGTTGAGATGTACACACTAACTCTTGACATTGGTCAGCAAAATGACGACTTAACGATGGTCAAAGCTAAGGCGGAAAAATTTGGAGCCATCAAAGCTATTGTTTACGATGCCAAAGAAGAATTTGCCACTGAGGTTCTTGCTAAAGGTATCCTCGCCAATGCCTGTTATCAAGGTGAATACCATTTGTCTACCCCAATGGGACGAGTGATTACTTCTCAAATAGCTGTTCAAGTCGCCAAAGAATTGGGTTGCGACACCATTGCTCATGGATGCACAGGTAAAGGCAATGACCAAGTCAGGTTTGATAGTTATATTACCACCCTAAATCCTGATCTTAAAATTATTGCTCCTGTTAGAGAGTGGAATATGGATAGAGATGCCCAAATAGATTACGCTCAAAAACACAATATTCCTGTTCCTGCCAAAAAAGATTTTCCTTATTCGGTGGATGACAATATGTGGGGAATGACATGGGAAGGCGGCGAGATGGAGGTGGCAGGTGAAATCCCCAAGGTTGAGATTTTTTTGACAACATACACGCTGTACAAAAACGCACCCGACCAAGAGGAATATGTGGAATTAACTTTTTATAAAGGTCTACCAACAGCAATCAATGGTCAATCTGACAGTTTGGTCAACATTATTCAAAAGCTAAATAAAATTGGGGGCAAACACGGAGTTGGAGTGGCGTATATGCTAGAAGACAGGATGGTTGGTCTTAAAGATGTTGGTGTCTATGAATTACCTGGAGCTAATATTATCATCAAAGCTCACCAAAGACTAGAAAAATACACCTCCACAATGACTCTCAACGAACTAAAGTCAACTTTGGATATAAAATGGGCATATCTGTGTTATTGTGCCAAATGGTTTGACCCAGCAATGGATGCTATTAATGCTTTTAACAAAGAAGCTAACGAGGTGGT
>JAYWGE010000115.1:0-2142 GCA_043778455.1 bacterium | reverse complement strand
ACGCTCATGATACTAGAATGCAGATTCTATGGAAAGTAGGCCAAGACTAATACCAAAAGTCATTCACTCCAAATTTAATTATTTAGGGGTGATTTTTGTTATGGCTGTTTTGTAGTTTGTTGTCTGTGTTTTTTTGACAGATAGTAAAAAATGTGGTATAGTTAAAACACAATGTACAAATAAATTAATTTTATCTATGCCTAATCAATCCAACTCAACACCTGCAAAACCATTAACTTCATTAGAATTTGCCCAATTACAATTAGCCAACAGTATATCAGAGTGGAATGGTATACTAAAAAGTATGTTAAGAACAAGGGGGGGGGAATACCCATCAGACTATTCTGAGAAAATGTTTACAAAAAGAGAAGGCGATATATTTAGCATTGCAGACGCTAAAATGTATCAATTTCAAGGAATTTCTTATCCCAATAAATACTATACGATAGATTCTGTCAGTGAAGATATTATAGCATGTGAAAAAGAAGAGTTAAAAAAAATATTAGCTGATGTAAAAGTTGAATCTTCAAGAGAATTCTCTAGAGGAGTGTCGCATTCACCTTCATCAGCGACTGAAAATAGTGAATTGGGGATTGCTGATAAAACTATTCTTGCGTATTGGCTAAAAAATGATCCAACAAAAATACCAGAATATCTTAGAAAATACATACCAACAGAAAAAAACGATGAAGGTAGTGAAAATGATGAACTTAATAGAAGAGCGAGATAAATAAGATAAAGTCAAAAAAATTTGACAAAAAAACTAAACTTAACCATAATTAGATATGTTGTTAGTACAATTAAAAACTGTATTTGTAACATAAAATTAGTTTATTTGGGTGAGTAGCTCAGTTGGTTAGAGCACAGATCTTAAAATTTTTATGAATAACACTAAATATATTGGTGAAAAAACAGAATACCTCATAATTGCAGAACTTTATAAATTAGATTATATAATATTAAAACCACTTGGTGATAATTTAAGATATGATTTATTATTGGATACACAGTACGGATTTATTAAATGTCAATGTAAAACATCAAGGTTTAACAAAAATTATATTGAATTTAACACAGCATCCAACTCTAGTAACACAAAAAAATCATACAAAACTAACTATATTGGCACTTGTGATTACTTTCTTACATTTTCTCAAAATTTAAATTCAGCTTATTTTTACCCAGTTGGTATTGCTAGTACATCAACTCTTAGGTTGAGAATTGAAAAAACAAAAAATAATCAACAAAATAATGTAAAGTATGCAGAACTATTTAAATTAGAATATTTCAGCGATTATATCAAAAATAGTATGAGTGCCAAAAAAGAAATTTTTTGAGTAGAATCTTTCAAATTCGGGGAACTCTAAGGTTCAAAAACTATGACAATCCCGAGCCAAGCTGGTAAAAGCCAGAAGGTGTAGAGACTTTACGGAAGATACCTAACGCTTATGTTTTAAAATAATTTTTTAATCTAAGATATGGTAAAGAGAAAGTCCAGACCACAAATTTGTAATTACAAAGTAGCAAAAGCTATAGTGGTATGATAAGTCTGCGGTCGGCGGTTCAAGTCCGCTCTTACCCACCATTTAACTAATTTTAACAACAAGACCAACAACCAATCAAAATCAATTTTTCTCTCGTCAATTTTGTTGACACCCCTGCAAAACAGGGACTTTTTTTATACTTAGTCTTTACTTAATTCTTTTACCAAACTTTTTGTTATGGAAAATCACAAACAAAACCATAATCAATTGTGGTCATATCACAATTTTCCCAATCAAAGCCAAGAAGACGAAGATATTTTACTTATCGTTCGGGAAGATATTTCCAAAGTAACCGATCGTTTGGCAATTGGTTTCTATACCTTGGTTGGAGTTTTGTTGCTCCGAAGTGTCAGTGTAAATGGTTTTGGCAATCTCACTATGGTCTATTTGGCAGACACTATTATGTATGGTTTTTTGTGTTATCTTATGCTCAAAATTGCTTATTGTTTCCACAATTACTTTTTGTCGTTTTATGCTATTACCAAGTATAGGATTATTGGATATGAACAGCAAAATCTAGTTAGTGGTGAGTTATTTCAAATTTGGTTTAAGGATATTCAAAAAATAGAAATACCTCAGCCAGAAGATTCTCAAAAAG
>JAYWGE010000114.1:0-2158 GCA_043778455.1 bacterium | reverse complement strand
TTCCACTCAACACAAAATCTTGAATTTCTATTGAGCCATTGTTATTGATCAAAAGCTGACTTTCAGATATGATTTCTAGTATGAAATTTGAAGAATTTGAGCCAAGTTTTGAATCAAAAACTGTTTCGTTAATAGTTGGTAGCAGATATAAATTGGTCAAGTCCGCAAAAGTATTTTTGGTTTTATCGCCACCAATTACAAAGTTTTCCACCACAAAATTAGGTTTTTGAATGTTTATAGTTACAGGATTACTATCGGCTACTCCAAATTCAACAGGGCTATTCCCAGTCGGTTTGTCATCTATATTGATCGTTGCTCCACTGGGCTTAGTGTCTACTTTGATAGATAGATTGGTTTTGATTTCGGTGTTACGAAAATTGATGTTAAATCCAGACGAATAAATAAGAATTATTGGTGTGCAGACCACAAAAAAAATCGCAAAAATCATAAAAAAATTACGTCGTTGTTGAAGTTTCATAATCTTTTAATTATTACCTACAAAGCCAAAAATGTCAAGAAAAATAAAAAACATTTGACAAAAATACAAAAAATGTACTATACTTAAAAAGTATGACTAGTGTATAAAAAATATTCCAAAAAACACTACATAACTCATATATCTAAATACAGAACAAAAAATATCAGAAATAATAATAAAGCAATGGAGAGGTGGCTGAGTGGTCTAAAGTACCTCACTGCTAACGAGGCGAGGGTCAAACCTCCAAGGGTTCGAATCCCTTCTTCTCCGCCAAAACAAATATTAAATAGTAATTAAAACAATAATCAAATAGTCAACAGGCTACTTTTTTTATATTCTTTTTTACCAAAAGTTGAAATGATATAGAATTTACCCTTTAAGAGTTGCCCCTTATTAAGGGGCTGTTGTAAGCCAACGGGGTTATCTTGGTGTTATTTGAGTATTAAACTACACTAACCCTCCTCCAACGAATTGAGTACTCCCTTATTAAGGGAGAATTAATTATTGTATTGTTTAGTTTTTTATCTTGGAAGTAATTTTAATTAGGAAAGATGTCTAATATATGAAACTAAATCTGAACAATAACAGGAATTACTTCAGGCTCTTTTTCTATAGTTTTGAAGATATAGGACTTGACCATAGTTCGCATTTGAGTTCGCATTTCGGCAAAGTAGCTACTCATTCCATTGTCCAGTTGGATGTTATCAAAGTTATTTAGAACATATTCACGGATATCTTCAATAAAATCTCTGCTGGTTTTCATATACACAAAGCCACGAGATACGATGTCGGCTGTGATAAGTTCTCGTTTTTTGTTGATAAGTAGGGTTACGATGACGCAACCTTGAGTAGACATTTGGCGTCTTTCCATTAGGACAGCTTCGGATACAGCTCCAACTCCTGTGCCATCTACCAATAGGTATTTGTCAGTAATAATTTCGTTGGTCAAAAACACACCATCGGCTCTTAGTTCAGTGATTCTACCATTTTCACCAATAAGGTTGTGGTCAAACGGAATACCAACTCCAGCACCTAGCTCACCAACTTTTCGGAGCATATAGTGATCCCCGTGGATGGGTTGGAGATAATCTGGTTTGCAAAGAGTAAATAGTAATTTGAGATCTTCTTGACAAGCATGACCAGAAACATGAAGCGAAAATTCTTTATTTTGGAATACTGATACACCTTTTCGGGATAATTTGGCGATCAGATCACTAACAGAACTTTCGTTACCAGGGATTGGATTGGACGAAAAAATAACTGAATCTCCTCCTTGCAATCGAATTTGGTCATGTTCATCTCGTGCCATTCGGGACAAGGCGGCCATATCTTCACCCTGAGATCCTGTGCAAAGAATACAAACTTTTTCTGGCGGTAGTTTGGCAATATCAGCCAAATCCATAACTAAGTCATTTGGCACTCGGATGTAACCAAGATCGTAACAGGTCTTAAAATTGGCGATCATAGACCGACCTATAAGCGATAGTTTTCGTCCAGACTTGACACAGGCATCGACTGTAAATTGCACACGGGAAACAGTGGTTGAAAATGCGGTAACGATAATTCGACCTTCACATTCATCAAAGATTTTTTTGATAGTTCCTCCAATGACTTTTTCGGATACTTGGTAGCCAGGCTTCATTACACCAAGAGAGTCAGTAAGCAAAATTCTAACAGATC
>JAYWGE010000113.1:0-2167 GCA_043778455.1 bacterium | reverse complement strand
GATGAAACTTGGACTATAGAAGGTTACAATGGTAACTTCAGAGATGATTTACAGCGTTTAACCAGAAATACCAAAGCCTACTCAAAATCACAAGAAATGCTTGATATTAGCCTTTATCTCTATATTGTCAAACATAATGCCAAGAAAATAGCTTGGTTAAGGAGTATCAGATGTGTTTAGTACCTGTTACTAAACTATTTGGTTTGTTTGTGTGTGTGGTAGAAAGAAGATTTTTCATAAGATAGAAAAAAAGTAGAAAAAACAAAAAGTATTGACCGAAAGAATATTATCACAACCAACCAAAAAAGCTGACCGTACCAACTCAAAAACAAAGTAAAGAAGAATAAAATACAAGATTTGAAGTGATATTAAGATTATGGATGGTTTTGGGAAACTTGTCAATATTTTCTTGTTATACCAATGCCATTTACAACTTACATTAAGTTACTTTTTTAATTAAGTAGTAAATCCTTTCGTTAAAAACAATTCTGTGTGTAATTCTGTGAAAGTTGATAATGTTTAAGTATAGGATAAACTCTAGCCTAAATATTTACTAATCAACTTGTCCACAAGGCGAGTTTCTTTTGCTGTACCAAGGGTTGTGATACTCATCCGCTCAGGAATAAATAAATCAAGAGCAATAGATCTAAGGGCAGGAGCTTCTACTTTATCGATTTTTTCCAAGAGTTTGTCAAGATCATAAATCAGCCCAGACCCCAAGTAATTTTCTACACTCCAAACCGTGTTTACAAATAAATTTTCGTGTTGACGAACTAATAAGCCTTTAAGATAGCTTTTGGTTTTGGATAGTTCATTGATAGATACAGTGGTTTTACGGAGAGAATCAAGGGTGGAGAGAATACATTCTAGTCCAAAAGAAAATTGCAAGTTGTCCATACCACCAATAATTTGCAAAAAACTAGTCATAGTAAACAACTGAATTTTACTTTCAATATGATTAAATAAAACTTCTTCTTCCACACCTTTTGCCCATAATCTTGAACTAAAACCTTGTCCCAAAACTGCATTAAGCACCATCAGATTTGCCATATTTTCTAATCTTTTTTCTATTAAATTTTTATCTTCTCTTTTGTCATCACCATCTATATTTTCTGTTTCAAAAGACGGCATATATCCTTCATCCAAAATAAAATCAACTGATAAATAAGTCTGAGCAACTCCTCGTTGGCGGTAGTTCATCTTTGGCAAAATACCCACATCATCATTGCTAAACGGCTTTAATTCAATTGGTTTTTTGACTTTTGGATTCCAAATACTCCACTCTTGTTCCAACAACTCCAAAGTTTTTTTGCTCTCAAAATTGCCACTAAGTACCACACTACAAATATTGGGTGAATATTGGTGGGATAGATATTCCAAAACCTGAGTGTGAGTAATTTGGTTGATTGTCTCAATGTAACCGTTGACGGGAAAGCCCATACTAGAATTACTGTAAATATTAGACATACTAGCCTCCTCCAATTCGTAATTTAGATTTTGGGAGTAAGTTTTGAGCTCTTCGGCAAGATTCTTTTTTTCTAGCTCTACATCTCGTGAATCAAAATAGGATCTTTGGATTATTTCTGCCATAAAAGAGATGGCTTTGTATTGATTATTGGTAGGAACTTCGATATAAAAACATGTGTTTTCTTGGGTAGTAAAACTTTGAAACTCACCACCTAACCCCTCCAATGCAAGATTTAAGTTTTTGGTAGATGGGTGTTTGTAAGTGCCTCGCCAAAATAATCTTTCCACCAATTGGGATATTCCCTGTGAAAAATTGCCATACTCCATCGCCGACCCAGTTTTGACCACAAAACCAATGAGAAAAGTGTTAGCAGATGGTTTTGGGAAGCGTAAGACGGACATACTGTTTTTGAGAAATATTGGTTTGAGCATATTGATTTTTATGATTTTTTAGATTAAATTACTAGTGTAGTGTTGTTTTAATTGTGGCACATTTTTTGGGTTATGTCAAAATAAAGTCAAAATAAATATCTGTTTTAAGTTGTTTTTCAGTTTTTTGACAATGCTATGTTTGTAGGTTATAATTAATTATATACCCAAACCTTTGTCAACATTCACAAACTTACACACAGAATTGCTTTGAACGAAAGGATTTACTATTTAGTGAAAAGTAATTAGTGTAAGCTTAGGTGGGGAACAA
>JAYWGE010000112.1:0-2172 GCA_043778455.1 bacterium | reverse complement strand
TGTCTGATGCTCTTCTCAAACTCCAGAATGACCCGACACCGACCAGTCATTATTCTAGTGCGATGAATCATTTTTATATTTCCGAACCCAAAAAAACTTTTGGAGAAAAAGCGATGAATTTATTTAGTACTCATCCAAAAGTGGAAGAGCGAGTGGAAGCGTTGAGTAAAATGGGCTAGATTTATCAATTTTTTACACTAAATTTTTAAAACACTAAATAAAAACTGTATTCTATGAAAATCACCAAGCTAACGATCAAAGACTACCAGCAATTTGAGAATCTTGAGCTGGATTTTACCTATCCTGCTGATCACCCAAAAGCAGGACAGCCCCTAGAAAAAGTTTGTTTTATTGGAGCAAATGGTACTGGAAAGACGACTATTATGGAGCTATTATTAAAATATTTAGATAAAGAAGACAATAGATTTTTTAGTAATAAAAAAATAGAAATAGACACATACCAAGATAAAATTAATTACTTAACTCAAAGTATACATTATTTTCCAGATGATGCTTATAAAATTCATAATAATAAATTATACAGATCACAACCACTCAATAAGGACTATTCCAAACCAATAAAAATTATATCATCAAATTTAAAGCAGAATTTAATAGAAATAATAAAAAAATTAGATGAAGCATATACAGACAAAGTTAAACAATGGCTTGACACAAAACAAAAAGATGATACACCATCTAATCCAATTTTACCAATATTTGAATGGTTTTCGCAAATAATTCCTAATCTTAATTTTACTTATAATAAATTTGAAAATAAAAAGTCTTTTGTTGTTGGTGGAAATCTCTCAACTATAATTTTTACAATCAACGGTACAGAGCAAACTATCACATTAGACCAACTTTCTTCAGGAACTAGGCAACTAATGTACAAATTATTACCTTTGTATTTTGAAAAAGATAATCTAAATGATACTTTCTTATTCGTAGACCAACCTGAAGATGCTTTGTTTCCTGATCTCCAAAAGCAAATTGTAGATATTTATACTAGCTTGGGACAAAATAACCAATACTTTTTTGCAACACATTCGGATCTTATAGCTAGTCAATTTGAACCTTGTGAGATATTTAGATTGGAATTTGGAGAAGATAGAAAAGTTTTTTCTACTAGAATGGATAAAAATTTACAACCTGCAAAAGATTTAAAATATTTATCTAGGAACGAATTATCAGAAAAAATATTTGACATAAAAGATACTATTAAAAAAGATAAAATAATACAAGCTATTACTAGATATTCGGATATAACATCAAGTAAGCTTATTATTGAAGAAAATTTGACAGAAGTAAAGCAATTCACAGATGGAACACATCCAGAATTTGGTGATATTTTAAATAAAATTAATTACTGGGGATAGTATGTGGACTTTTATCAATCCCAAGCCAAATAATTGGGACGAAGAAACCAAAGAATATAAAACAAATTGGGATAACTTAAGCTTTAAAAAAATCATAAACAAGTTATTCAAAACACTTTTCAAGATCCAAAGTTAATAGTTTACCCACATTTGTGCTATTTCTTAGAGATAACTAAAACAAAAAATTCTATAGAACATTTTATAGATAAAAGCAAATTTGATGGTAAATACACATTTGATTGGTACAATTTATTTCCTGCTGATGCTTTTTATAATTCCAAACTTTCTAAAAATAATTCTTATTTAGAATCTTATTGGTTAGAGATTAGAGATTACACAAAAAATCCTAACTTGTATTTTGGGTATGAAATAAACGAGCAAAATAAATCTATTAATATAATTTCTCTAAACCCAATTAATTTAAAAACCCAATTTTTTATTGATACCTTTAAACTAAATTCATATGTGGTAAAAAATAATGAGACAATAGCTAGGATAAGATATAAGGTTTATCACGCAAATTTGCACAGCTATCATTTTATGGAAGATTCTCAGATAACTTTCCCCTCAATGTTCAACTATTTTAATAATCAACAACCTTAAATTTTTAAAACTCATTTTATGATCTCTATCCAACAGCTACTCCAAAACCCAACTGCTTATCAAACCAATCTAACTAACCGTTCTGGTAATCCTGCTCTTGTGGATATGGTTGTTACTTCCTACAATAATTTCAAGCTTAAAAACGCCGAACTAGACACCCAGCGACAAATCAAAAATCAATTTAACACTG
>JAYWGE010000111.1:0-6089 GCA_043778455.1 bacterium | reverse complement strand
TAAAAACTTTGAAGCCCACCTAACAAGTAAAACTTTTATTTTTAGTGAGGGTTTTGAGCTGGTATTGTTGCTCCATCACAAAGGTGTAAACAAATGGCTTCAGGCGGGTGGACATATTGATTTGGATGACGAGACTATGGTCGGTGGAGCAAATAGAGAAGGTGAAGAAGAAACATCTTTGAGTAATTTAACTTATCAACCAATTGATACAAATAACCTAGAAATTCCTATTGATCTGGACATTCATCCCATCCCAGCTAACTCAAATAAAAGCGAACCTGCTCATTGGCACTATGGTTTTAGTTATGTTTTTGTTACCAATTTTGGTCAGTCTTTAGTGCAAATCACTATTGATCCAAGCGAGTCTTTGGGCTACAAACGGATTAGTTTTGAGGAGTTTGAGCAAGATACAGAATTTATGAGAGTTGCCAACAAGGTCAAAAAATATTTCAAACCAAACTTAAAATGAAGTTCAAAATTACCAAATTAACATTTATACGAAGTCAAATTTTTTATAAATTATTCTTTTTCTTAATTTTGTTACTAATCTTAAATCTTGGAATTAGCTGTGGTTTGAAGTATTTGAGCTGGTTTAATAACTTGACTTTTTATACACTCAACTTTATGCAGGAAACTTTTAGGTTTGGATATTGGAGTGCGGTTATTATTCCTTTTTTGTGGCTCATTTTTGCTTGTTACCTCCAAATTTACAAGAATTATAGTTTGGCTTTTGTGGTTATTTTGGCAGGGTTAATTAGTAATATTTTGGAGCGATTATGGTTTGGATTTGTAGCGGATTACTTCAATTTTGGGATAGGCATAGCCAACTTAGCCGATTTACAAATCTACGGCGGAGTAGTTTATGTTTTGATTACAATTGCTCAAACTAAAGCTTGGAAAAATACTAAAAAAAAGCTGTAAAATAATTTTTCTATTTCTAAAATCTAATAACCCAAATACAGCCCAAATATTAGACAATACAAATATTACTCCCTTACCCCTCCTAGACAATACTATATTTTCAATCAATAATTTGCTAAAAAAAGTATTTTAAAAAGCCTTCCTCTTGAGGGAGTGGCAATCTGAAAAGCTGACGAGGGTACTTTAAAAAAACTAAAAAATAATGTTAAAAAAGTAATTACTCTGTAGGAAGGGTAAGGGAGTAAAACCGCCTTTACAAATTGTTAAAAATATCCCCACCTTGACCAACTTCAAAATGATAGTTACAATATAAAATATATGTCTGATTTGTTTAATTCTGTTTTTGATGTTCCTGCTACAGCTAATTCAAACCCTAATTTTGCTCCTAATCCTGCGCTTAGCCCTGCAGTAGTTTCGTCAGTTTTGGTCAGTGAATTTTTGCATATCAACCTCAAAGCTAAGGAATTGATGGCACAAGTGGAGTGGGTAATCACGCACCGTAAAACTGAATATTTATCAGAGCTACTGTCTCTTCAAGCCCACAAATCTGTATCTATTCGGCGACGGGTTGCAACTGGTTTGGGTAAATTGGGGCAAATGAGTATTGTTTTGGATATTCAAAATTGGATGTTGGTGGAATCTGATAGAGAGACGCTGTTGACACTGGAAATAACGGTTGACAAACTAACAAGGCGAACTACTCAAATAGACAGTAGTGCCATAATTTTGACTGTAACCGAAGCTTTGAGTACTATTAAAAAAACAATTAGTGAACGGGAATATACCATTGAAGGTGAATTGGCTGAGGTAAAAGTGATTGGGGCGATGTACTATTTTGCCTTAAAAGATGCGGAAGATACACGGATTGATTGCACGGTTTATTCTGGCAAAGCGTTGGGTTTTGGTTTTCCGATCAACGAAGGCTGGGCGGTACAAATCACTGGTAAATTTAAAATTTCCAAAAATGGTCGGCTTCAACTAGATGTTCACAATATGAAATTGACAGGGGAAGGTGAGCTAAAAAGAAACCTAGAATTGTTGCAACAAAAACTCCAAACCGAAGGTTTGTTTGACGATAACCGAAAAAGAAAACTAAATACTCTACCCCAAAAAATCTTATTACTAGCCAGTCCTTCTTCGGCAGCTTTGCAGGATTTTCAAAAAATACTGTCATCTAGGCGAACAGGCATCGGTATTTATTATTTGCCTATCAAAACTCAAGGGGTAGGTGCAGAATATGAGATTTTGACCAAATTAGATCTTGCCAACCACTTTTGCCAAAAACACAATATTGATACAGTTGTTTTGACTCGTGGTGGTGGTTCCAAAGATGATTTGATGGTTTTTAATAGTGAAAAAATTGTACGAGCAATTCACAGTCTCAACCGACCAACAGTTGTGGCAATTGGACATGAACGAGATATTTGCTTATCCGAAATGGTGGCGGATCAAAGGGCTAGTACACCAAGCAACGCGGCTGAATTGTGTTCTATTTCGGAAAACGAAGTGGTGGCTGAGCTTCAAAATATTAGCACAAGACTTCAAAATTACTTTTTGGAAAGACAAAATAGCTACATTAGTTTTGGTAATAACTTGACTCAGCAAATGCTTTATGGCATCAAATCTCAAATCAACTCTTCCTACCAAATTTGTCAAAAAACTGAGCAAACTATTTTTTATAATCTTCAAAACATTCAAAATTTTGTTCAACAAAATCACAACAATCTTCTTAGGCATTTTCAAAATCAATTACAATTCCACCAAAATCAAATTTCTAACCTGCAATATCTCGTTCGTAATATTCAAATTGACATAAAAAATTGCCACAACAACATCGTTCAGCAAAACAGAGTAATGACTCAAAATATAAGTTTCAAAATTCAAGAACATACCCAAGATAAACAGAATATATTTGACAAACTTAGTCTTCAAGATCCCCAAAAAATTCTCAAAATGGGCTATGGCATAATCACGCAAAACGGCAAACCAATTGACAAAATAATTGCTCTCAAACCCAACAATTTGATTACAATAGAAATGCAAGATGGACAAGCCAGTTTTGTAAAAAGTTTGTAAAAACTTAAGTCGTTTAAGTGTGAAAACAACCCCTAAATGGGGATTTAAAGTATGGTTTAAATTTTTTGGGAGATAGTTATTCTACGCAAATGAAAACTCTTTTTTGGAGGTTACCATTAAAAGCTCGTACCTTTTTTTTGATAAACCGAACAGTTCCTTCAGTCATAGCTATCAAAGTGTCATCAGCAGATCGCTTGACACCTACTCCAGCGTGGAATTTTGTACCTCTTTGTCTGATAAGAACATTGCCAGAAAACGCAAATTGACCTGCAAATAGTTTGACACCTAGTCTTTTGGAGATAGAATCTCGTCCATTGTCTACGGAAGACACCGCTTTCTTATGAGCCATATAATAAAATTATGTAATTGATTAAAGTTAATTTGATTTTTGTTGAAACAGTGGTTGAGTAGTTTTGAATAGCCTGAATAATAGATCTAATAATATGATTATCGTTTTGACCATTGTTCGCTCTTTCTAGCTTTTCGTTTACCTGCTTTCTTGGGAAGAACTTGCCTTATGTCTGTTGATATATAACCATTTAGTCTGGCAACAGGTCGGTAGCCTTCGTCCATTTTTACAAGGGATTTGGCAAGAGCTAACCTACATGCTTCGGCTTGACCCATAATTCCACCACCTTTAACAAAAAAATCTAGTTTCCCTGTGGTGATGCCCATTTTGGTGGTTGCGATGATTATGGCTTGTTTATAAAAATCTTGAAAGTAGGTGTCAAAGTCACCCTTGTTGACGGTAATAACGAGATCTTCGGCACCAGCATAGTATTTTGCTCTAGCGGTACAGGTTTTTCGTCGTCCTACACCATAAAAGTATTGAGTACTCATAGTAATAAATTTTTTGGGTTATTGTTTTTTGATATATTTTGATAGATTGTCTTGGTAAATAACTAGAGTTTGAGGTGGTGTGAGGTCTCACCAAAAGGTAGTTATTATGTAATATGTTTTTTGATCAACTGTACACTTGTTGTGTCAAATAAAGCATAAAACGGATAGAATGCAACAGTAGTAATTGTAGCTGAAAATTAAATTTTTGTCAACCCAGACCATAACACTTCTATTTCTAGTTTTTGGTACACTTGGGCTAGTTTACTGGTTTGTAATTGAGCAAAGGCAATGTCATTGAGGTATTTGGAGCTATATCCATAGCCGTAATGTGGATTATTTTTGATAATTTGAAGCATTTTTGGGGTAGGGACTAGGATAGAGCCTATGATTTTTAGATTTGGCTTGATAGTGCGGATTTGATTTAGGCTATTTTGAATTGCGGTTATGTCATTACCAAGTTGCAAATAGACAGTTTTTACACAATCATAACTGAGTTTTTGCTTTAGTCTTTTTATCTCCAATTCTTTATCCATATTTGTTTTTTCAAATGGGTTGTGGGCAACGGCAATGTTTAGATTGTCAAAGTTAGTATTCCAATTTATGTTACCTTTATTCCGATTGTCAAGGTATCCTAAAACAGCAATGGTGTCAAATGGTTGGTTAAATTCTATATTTTTATGTATTTTCTCACTGGTATCTTGTGCTGGTTTATCTCCGCTGACCAACAAAAATTGACCAACTTGATTTTGGTTTATGGTTTTAAGAAAGCTCAATAAATTGTGATAAGACATCATAACAGAGCAAGAAAAACAAGGTGTAATTTGGAGCTGTGTTTCAAGTTTCAAGTTCAGATTTGTGAAAGATTTTAAAACTGTTTTCAAGTCCAAATTGTCATTTTTGCAAGTGAGTGTAACGCCTGTCAAATCATCTGTTTGGCAAGTTGTTTGGTTTATCATTTGGGTTGTTATCATTTGGATATATTGCTCCTGCTCGAGCTGGTTTTTGATATTTAGTTCCCAAAGCATATTTTAAAGTGTTTTTTAAAGTTTAAGTTATATTGGTGATGGTAAAAAAGTATGGTGGTGGTTAATATAGCGTTGGTATACCAAAACCCAGTTTAAAATAAACAGTGTAACTATTAACTAAGTTTATAAGAATTTACAGCAACTGTCATCTTGAGTAAAGCGAAAGATCTCCTCAATATCCATAATAATTAGCTTTGATAATTGTACAGTTTGAAGTGAGTTTAGCTATATCTGACTTGTTGGGGGAGAATTAATTGTTGTGCTGTTTGGTTTCTTATTTTGGAAGTTATTTTTATTTGGAGAGATCTATATTGACTAAATAATAAAAATTTGGTAAGATTAAATAAGTATGTCCAAAAATAATTCTAAAACTAACCTAAAAAAAAATATTGACAATTCTAACGATCATCTTATTGATATGTTTGCCGATATTAGTCACAACGAAAATCATAGTAAAAACCATTCTTTTGACTTTAAAACTGTGGAAACCCAAGAAATTAAAATAGAGCAAGTAGAGGTTGTGGGCGTAGAAATTCAAGATAAAATTCAAAATGAAGCTGAAGTTCAAAATCAAACTACTTTTGAAGAAAAACTAGAGGAAAAACCTGAGACAGGTGGTTGGGAATTACAACTAGAAAAAGTAGAAAGAAACTTTAAGATTGGAATTTGTGGTGCCCACGGTACTGGCAAAACCACATTGGCAAAGGCAATTTATGAATCTTTTGGAGTGCCAATTATTACTAATTTGATGCGGAATTTTTGGCAAGAGCACGGTGTAGTTGATTTTGAAAAATTACCCAAAGATGTCAGAGCCATATTCCAAAAAGAAAGCTTATTAAGGCAAATTAGGGCTGAAGATCAATCAAAAAATTACCTTTCTAAAAATAGCTTTATTACCGATAGGACTGTTTTGGATCAGTTGGGCTATGCCAAGTTTTCTAGTAATATGCAAGGAGTAGAATTTGAAATTTATGAACAGCTGTGCAAAGAACGACTACAAAATTACAGTCATTTATTTTATTTGCCAATAGAATTTGAGGCTGAAGATGAGTTTTTACGAGCCGCTGTTGGTACCCGAGATGCGTTGGACAAAATTATGAAAAGCTACTTGGACTTGTGGATGTCTGGTAAATATACGATTATTAGCGGTAGTTTGGACGCAAGATTGTTGCAAATAAATGAGTTGCTAAGGTGATATAGCTAAACCCAGTTTAAAATAGACAATAC
>JAYWGE010000110.1:0-6090 GCA_043778455.1 bacterium | reverse complement strand
TGATCGCGGGTAGCTACTGCTCCTGTTGGATTGTTAGGGTAACACAAATAAATCAAATCTACTTTGCCAATCGGTAATTCGGATACAAAATTGTTGGCTTCGTTACTATTGAGATAAACCAGACCTTCAAACTGTTTGGTTGTCATATCCATTTCTCCTGTTCGTCCACTCATGACATTACTGTCTACATAAACAGGGTAGGCTGGATCTTGTAGTGCCACAACAGAATCTCCAAAAATACTTTGAATGTTAGCACAGTCACTTTTGGCTCCATCTGACACAAAAACCTCGGAAACATCAATGTCGCAATCTAATTCTTTGTAATAATTGGCAATAGTAGATCGCAATTCGGGTGTGCCTTCGCTGTCGCCATAGCCTGTATAAGTTTCTTTGTTGCCAAGTTTGGTTACTTCATCTTGCATTGCTTGGACGATACTTGGAGCTAGTGGTTCGGCGGTGTCGCCAATACCCAGTCTGATTACGGGAGCGGTCGGGTTGGCTTCTTTATAGATTTTGGTTCGCCTTGCGATTTCGGGAAAAAGATAACCTGCTTGGAGTTTGGAATAATTGGTGTTGATAGAAGACATAAAAAATTAAAATGGATTAAAATGTATTAGAATAAGTGTATTATAAATTAAAAGAGTATTATAAGCTCGTCTATTTTAAGCATAAAATATTTTAGAAGTTTTGGCAAATTTTATGTTTCTTTATACAAATTGTATAATTTTTGTTTAAAAATAAGAACTCCCTACTTTTAAAGGGATGATATAATGATTGATAGAAATATTTTGGCAAATTTATTGTCCTGTAACTAATCCACCAAGTAAATTTCCTTGAAGAGTGTTACCAATAAGGGAAACAATGGTGTAGGCAAGGATTGCTATAGCTAAGCCAATAGCCGCGTTTGTAACAATTTTTTGACCTGTTTCTGCGCCTTTAGGATCAGCTACATTCATCCAGTTGTAGGCACCCCAAACCATAAAGACTACGGCAATTGCAGCGGCGATATAAGTTAGAAATTTGGCTACATTTAAGATAAAATCAGACAAACCTTTTTTACTACCAAGTGTGGCTCCAATATTGGATGAACCTGTTAATGGGCAAGATCCACTGCAAACATCAGGAGTAAGTTTGTTGGTTCCTGTTGTAGTTGCTGGTCTTGGAGCTGTACCTGCTGTGATTCCTGTTGGAGCTTGTTGGGCTACAGCTTGGGCAGATGCTGGAATAGATACAAAAATTGTGGACAAAGCCAAAACTAAAGATACGATTGCGATGCTTTTTGTGATTAATTTTAGGATGTTTTGTAGCATATATTATGATATATTATATTATAAATAGGAAATTGTCTGCTGTTGTTAAGATTTTTTTGTCTATACTTTAAGTATACACTATTTTTTTTGTTTGGTCAATAGTATTTTTATTTTTTTCTATTTTTAATCCAAATTAACTCAAATTAACTCAAATTGGTAAAATTAATATCGCACATTTTGGCTACTCGGCGAGTGTGCCTCAAGACCTCAGATTTTGGGCTTATTACCATTGTTTCAACAATTTTGAGGGCAAGTTGTTGTTCTATACTTGCAGAAAAACTTATAACATTAGTGTTGTTATGCTCTCGGGTTTTGACCATTGCCTCCACAGACAGTGGTATGGCACACCTAATGTGAGAAAAACGATTAGCCGACATAGCAATGCCTTGACCTGAACCACAGATTACTATTCCAAAATCATTAGGGTTATCGAGTAGTTTTTGGGCAAGGATCTTGGCTACATCAGGATAATCGTCCTCAGGATTGTTGATGGGATAGATGTCAATAAGTTCCAACTTTGTGTTTCCCAATAAAAATTGTTTGAGATTAACCCCGCAATGTTCGGCGGCGATATAAATTTTTGGTAGTGTTGTAGTGAGATTTGTGGGCATTTTAAGTGTATTTTGAATTTGGTTTCTGTCTAAAGTATTAAATATAAGTTAGTTTATGTCAAGATACAGTTAAAACCATTTTAAAATAGACAATACAAATGTTGACTAAGTGTTGTAGTGATTTATAGTAACTGTCATCTTGAGCAACGCGAAAGATCCTCTCAAAGACTAGGTCGCATTAGGTTTTTGAAAATTAAAAACTTGCCAAAAAGTAATATCTGTGGTTTAATTAAATATAGGTAGTATTTTAAATTTATTTTTATTTTTTAATACCTTTTCGTTGATTTTTTATTAAATTAATTCTACCATTTTTTAATTTATTTTTTATGTTTACACTGTCTCAAATGCAAAAAATTGCCCAAACCCAATATGTAATTTTTGCCAAAAATAATTGTCCGTTTTGCACAGCTAGTTTCAAGTTACTAGATGCTCTTGTGTCTACAGGTCAAATTGTCGGTTATGTAACATATATTTTGGATCAGGATTTTGATAATGACACCCTTGGTCAGTTGTCTTTGTGGGCAGGTTGGAAGTCTGATGGTGGACAAAACTATCCAAGTAAACCACAGGTTTTTATGAAAGGTCAATATCTTGGTGGTAATTTTGAATTTTATAAATCAGACTGGAACAACGGTTCTGACAAGCCCAATTTGGTCAATCCAATGCGATTTTAGTTTTAGTTTACTTCCCAATTTTTATGTCTATTGCAGGTTCTATTGCTAAAATCAACTCTCAACTTCAGTCTGTTCAAAAGGCTATTAACGATATTGACAAAAAAATAGAACAAGAAAAAAAACTGTATGTTGAAGAAAAAATGTTACTAGAAAGCAAATTGTACAAACAAGTAGAAGTTGATAATATTAATGTTCCACTATTGACATATAAGCCAGATTTGGAACAAATAACCACCCAAAATATCACAAATATCATAGAAGAAATCACTGACTAAAAAAATAAAAGCTTTTGCCAAGGGTTGAAATATAGTTGTAGTGTAGAGTTTATCTTTCCACAAAACACCAAGCTCAATTTGTAACTGAATAGTATAGCTAAACCCACTTTAAACTGTACAATTCTTAAATCTAACCATTGTTATAATTGAGGAGATCTTTCGCGTTGCTCAAGATGACAAGATTCACAAGATTCATCAATATTTGTATTGTCTATTTTAGAGTGGATTTAGCTATAATAAAAAAATTGACAAAAATAATATGTCTCATATTTCTACTAATTCCACATTTTTACTCCATCTATCTACCGACAAAATCAATTCAACTTTGGTTAGTCTTTTGGAACAAGGTGTGGATTTTGAGTTGTTAGACCCAAGAGATTTGGCAAAAAACTTTACCCTTATAACTTCAAAACCTGATTTAAGAATTGATCAAAAATGGAACTCAGTGGTGTTTTGTCAAGACAAAGTTGATGAAGATTTGGAGCAAAAAATGTTATTATTAGGTAAGATATTGCAAAAATATTCTAATTCTATTGATTTTGTTGATCAAAAATGCATAGGTAGTATCACCAAAAAACTGGAAAACTGGAAAGAAGTTTACTTGCTAGACATCATCCACAAATTGAGCAAAAATAGTTTGGTTTATCACAAGGATTTGGTCAAACGAGGAGTTCTCAAAGCCAATAAAATAGGCAAAATATTAGAAGTTGGTGAAAAGCTAGTAATAATAGATGATCTTAAGGCTTTGTATACAAAATATGAAATCCAAAGAAAAGCTAACCAGCTCCAAGCTCAGTTTTTTAAGCTAAACGAGACAACAGATGCAGTTTTTAGCTTTGTCAGTTTACCTGAGTATTTGGAGCCGATGGCAATTGGGATTTTCACTTTTTTGCAAGTGGATTATGATTTGGTCATTTGGAATCAGCCTGTGGTAGATTGGAGTGATAAGGGGTTTTATGGTGGGTATCAAAAAATTATTATGCAAAGCCAACCAAATTTTGGTCTAAATCCTGAATTAAACTCTAATTTAGTTGATCCAATCAAATTTTTTGCAACTTTTAGCATATTTTTTACCTCTTTGCTTATCAGTGATATTTGGGTTGGTTTGGTTGTTTTGATCGTATCTGGTATTGCGTCGTTGTTTCAAAAAAAACTATTACTTCAAAATAATTTGATTTACACTCAGGTTTTAGTTGGATTGTTATCTAGTATTTTTGGGGTTATTTTGGGTAGGTTTGGTGGAAATCTATTAGCTTTAGGACACTCTTTTTCTACAATTGACCGTGTTAGTAGTGTTGTGTCCTCAATACAGTTGGTTGGTTTGTATGAGGTCAAGAATAAAGCCATTTTGCCAATTAATAGCTTGATGGCGAGTAACGGTTTGAGTTTGGATTTTTTGCTTTTGGTTGGTTTTGGGGCTGTAGCGTTGGGGTTTTTGGTGTTGAGTTATTTGGTAGAAATTTGTAAAAAATATTTTAATCCACACTTTAAATTAAACAAGTCAAATAATCCAGAACTTAGATCAAAATTGTCAAACACTTTATCAAAAATCTTGGCGTCTATTTTTAGAATCAAGACTTGGGTGAGTTTGTTGAGATTTTTATTTCAATTTGTACTCCAGTTTGTAATCCAATTTAGTCAGCTATTTGGCTTGTTGATTGTACCGCTGGGCTACGAAATGGCTACTAGTTTTCTCAATAATCTTCTTAGTAATTTTTTTAGAAATGGTCAAAATATAAATCAGAATGTTTTTGGATTAGTTGAATTAGTTGGGTTTGTAGTTTTGCATTTTTTATTAGCTTTAGTGTTGTGGCAAATTAGTTTTAAGCTCACCAATAAAGTTTTTTGTGATTGTTTTTTGCGATTGTTTGATAATTCAACCGACAGTTCACTTGCCAATTTCAGAGGCAAGATTTTTAAGTCTACTGCCAAGTATAAGTGGTGGCAATTTTAATCAATTTTTAACCAAGATTTTAATTTTATAGTATGTCCACGCATCAACCAACCAAAATCACCCAATACTTAGTGTATTTTAACTTTAATATCCAAGCCAATATATATGGTTTTTTGGGAGTTTTTTTGGGACAAAAAGTTGTATTGTGTTGCGATGACACTAGGGTTACTGGCAGAGTAGTTGTGGCAAGTATTAAACAAGTTATCGTTGAAGTTTTTGGTGATCTTAGTGGCTTTATTTTGTCCAAGACCAAAGCTGTTTTTATGACTGATCAATTAGAATTTCCACTTTCTCCAACTCTTTTGGGTAGGCGATTAAATTTTTTGGGATACCCAAACGACCAAATGTCATCAGTTTTACCCATCTACAAAAACCAAGATTTGACCTACACAGCCATTTCCACAACCCAAACCGTTCAAACCAAATCCGAAGAATATATCGTTGAAGGTATTTTGCCCAAGGGTGAAATGGTTAAAATTAACAAATCTGAAATCAATACTGCCATAAACTTACTGGATAACCCAAACCTTGTCCTAATTTTTGCTTTATTAGATGTAAAACTATTGATAAACGAACAAATTATTAACAACCTCAAAGCTCAAAATCTTGATAAAATTAGCCTTATCTTAGAACCAAACGACAGTTCACCAACCAATTGTCAACATTTATTTTGCCAAGAGGCACTTACCCAAACCAGCCAATATTTTGCTCAGGAACTAGGTTTTGATGTTTTGGTTTTTATTGTTGGTCATAGCTGTAAAACTAGTTTTGAACCTAGTTATTTGGCGCGATTATATGACAAAAGTAGTGTAAGTGTAATTTGTTTGTAATTTGTTTTTGATATGTCAAGGTCTAAGCTCAAAAAATTTGGAGAAATAGAAAAAATGCCCAATATCGTTGAGCCATCAAAGTTAATTTACAATTTAATCAAAGGTAATTGGTCTCAGTTTTTTGGCAATGATAACCCAATAATTTTGGAGCTGGGCTGTGGTTATGGTGAATATACCAACGGTTTGGCACAAATATTTCCAAATAAAAACTTTGTCGGTGTGGATATTAAAGGTGAAAGAGTTTGGCAAGGCGCCACAGATTCCAACAAATTAAACTTGAGTAACACTGCTTTTTTGAGAGTCCAAATACAACAATTAGCTGATTTTTTTGAAGTTAGTGAAGTGGCTGAGGTTTGGTTGACTTTTTGCGATCCTCAGCCCAACAGTCCAAAACAACGACTAACCCACCCCAAATTTTTGAGTTTATATTCACAGA
>JAYWGE010000109.1:0-2159 GCA_043778455.1 bacterium | reverse complement strand
TTTCAAACTACTGACGGTCGGGTCAAATTGCCACAAGTTCTAGCTAGTAGATTTGGATCTGAATACTTGGAGTAAAAATAGTTTGTGTAATATTATGTCCTTGTTTTCACAGATTATTGACACAATTTTCCCAAAAGATGTTTCTTTCCTTGTTGAAACTCAAGCTAACTTGGGGTCAAGTTACTTTAAAAAAACAGAGCTTAAATATATAAATCAGATTTGGGTGGCGACAAATTACGACCAAGAATCTATTCAAAATACTATTCACAGAATTAAGACAGGATTAGAATTTAGCTTGGTAGATCAGCTTTTTGAAGCTTTTTGGCAACAATTATTGCTCTCATATCAAGAATCTTTATCACTCTCAGAGCCTCAAAGTATAGAGTTTTTTGAAGCTTTGTTTGATCCAAAAATCAAAACTTTGATTACTATCGTGCCACCAGATCCCAAAAGAAAATTGGAGCGTGGGTTCGCGTTACCTCAATTATTTGCCCAAAAATTAGTGGAGCGACTTAATAAAAAAGCCAATGGCAAAAAAACCTTTCAGTTAGATTTAATTTTTGATAAAAAACCGGTCAGACAACAAACAGGTTTGGACAGAACCCAAAGACTTCAAAATCTTGATGGCAAAATAACATTATCAACCCAAATTCCAAATTCCAAATTAGATTTAAAAAGTTATCTTGCAAACTATGACGCAATTTTTATTTTGGATGATATTTCTACCACAGGTTCAACTCTCAACGAATGTGCCAAAGTGATTAAAAATTGTAATCTAAAAATTTATGGTTTGGTAGTGGCGAGTAATTCTGCTTAGCGACATTTGTGGTTATTTCTTTGTTTTATTGCACTATTTAACATATTTGTACACAAACCAGCCTTTACAAATGGCTTCAAAACCAAAATAAATAACAGTTGCAATGGCTGATCCTGTTACTCCAAAAATTGGTATACAAACCATATAAAGTATAATCGCCAAAACACAAGTGGCTAATTTGCTCCAAAATTGCTGATTTTCTAGGCCCGAAACATTGAGTAAATCTGAAGACAAGAGAGTTGGGAACAAAACAATTAATACCAAGCTTAGGATTCGTAAAAAATAAATAGAGTCCAAATATTTGCCTTCTGGATCAATGAGCCAAACACCAACTCCTGCCAAAATATTGATAACAACACACAGTAAAAGACCTGCTACTAGACTTAATCCATAAAATTTTATTAGATTCTTTTTGGTAATCTCTTGGTTATTTAGTTTTTTACGCAAGACCGTTGCCAAAATTGGCATAGCAAGACTTGGAACAATGGTGGCAATATCAAAAAGTTTGTAGGCATTGGCATAGCTAATCACATCAACATTACCAAATCCAAAGACTTTAAGGAAAATTACATCTGTTTTGGAATATAAACCATTAATCAAATCTGCCATAGTCAAAAACCCAATCGCTCCTAGCTCTGTTTTGAGTAAAGAAAAATCTATTTTACCCCAATTGTAATGTTGTTTTTGCCACAGAGAATCTACCAAAAGTGATATAATGTAGGCAACAATTGACAGAGTTGCAAAGCTATAAATATTGTTTCCAAGGAAACTAAACAAGTTATTACCAAATAAATAAACACCAATAATAATCAATAATTTGCCCAAAAGATCGGTGATAGAAAATTTCCAAGAGGTACCGTTGCTGTCAGCGATTGACTTAAAAACAAGATCGGCGACCAAAATCCACTGAGCAGTAAAAATTTGGATAATAGCCAATAAATCATTGGTTTGAGACAGCGGATAAGTAACAAAAATCAGAATTAAACCTACAAAATAACTTAACACTCTCAAAAAAACAGAAGTAGACCAATAGTTGGCAAGAATTTTATTGCTGTCTCTATTGTCATCTTTGTTCCCATCGCTTTTGCTATAATTAGTAAAGAATTTTTGGGTAATTTGGGGCAAACCCCAAGCTGTTGCCATTAGAATAATACTGTTATAACTCAAGATCAAAGTATAATTTGCTAATTCTGTAGTAGAAAAATTACTAATTTGCCAACGGGTAGTAAAAACTCCACACAAGACTGCCAAGAATTTTATGCTAATTTGAATTATGAATTTTTTGAGCATAGTTTTAATTTTAATGTAATTATATAGCTAAACCCAATTTAAAATTATTGAC
>JAYWGE010000108.1:0-2226 GCA_043778455.1 bacterium | reverse complement strand
AAAAACGCTGTAAATAATATTGCTAGTAAAACCATAATGATTATCGGTAGGGCTGTAATTGGAGCTTTGGCTCCTTGGATTGGCGGATTACTTTTGCTTGTAATACTTTTTGGTGTAATATTTGTGGGTACAGCTATTTTTGCTGAGTGTTATGGTAATAGTGATAAAGATGCCAAGTGGCTAAGGGATAATTTGGTAGAACCTGTCGCCTGGGCGGTGCAGGGTGGTAATGGTATAGTTGAATCAATTGCTAAAGTAGGTGGTGCAGTACCATTGTTTGCCATTGGTAAGTTGGGGCTTTTGCCTCCTTCCAACTTTCGTAAGTCTGTAGAGGCTCTACCAGGATGCAGTGATTCAAGTAAAAACTGTGGTGGCGATGGTGGATATAATAGCAATGGCAAGGGAGTTACTACTTTATGTTTGGATAACGAACTTGCTAGACTTGGCGATGGCGATAGTATTAATTTGTGGGATGCTGCCAATAGATCTATACCAACAAAAGTTTCTATTATTAAAGAAATTATTCAGGCAGGAAAATTTGCAGGAGTTAGCTCAGAAACCATTGCTTTTGCTCTCAGTGTAGCTCCTACAGAGTCTAGTGGCGGCGGAAGCCCTTGGAAAGCTGACAACAAATTAGGGTATTTAGGATTAGCACAAATTGGTGTAAGAGAAAGAGCTAACTGGGGTGCCAGAGCAACTAAAGGTAACGCAACCAAAGGGGTTTATCTTGGTGATGATTATTATCTCAACCATCCAGAGTACCAAATGGCGTTGATTGAGGTTGGTCTTAAGGATAAAATTTCTTACAAATGTGGAGGTAAAGACAAAAGTGATATTTATAATGGAGCATATGGTTGGCTTACTTGCGACGGTGAAGATGCTAATGGTACTCAGTCAGTTGGTTATGCTCAGGCTGCCGAAAAGAACTTTAATATTATTACCTGTGGTGGCGACTACAAAAAACCCAAAGTACTGGATGTTCCTACCGAGACTCCTGCCCAAGTATCTACCAATAAATATTGGTCAGAGGTGTTTGGTTTTAGTGTCAAGGTTTACCCTAATACTAGGCTTAATAATCCACAACTAACAACTTACCCCAAGTGGGACAATATGATTTTGGCTTTCAATCACGAAATGCGTGGCAAAATATCTGTTGAAGCTGTATCTCACCAACCAGAGCCTTATTCTGTGCCGATGTATGATTTGGCAGGAAATGTAATCAATGGGATTTTTGGATCAGGAATCACAGCTAGTGCATATGGAAAAGGTAGGGGTATCACTGACATTCCACCCGACTTGGTTGCCAAACTGGAAGAACTAGAAAAAAATGACAAAATTAGTATTTGGGAACAACCTGTAGAAATTGCTATGCCATCGGTAGAAGCCAAACAAAAACGGCTCAACATCAATAGCGTCAGGCTGATTATTGTCTTGGCTCAAAAATATGAACATATCAGAATCACAGGTATGAATGACGGTGGGCATGGTAACTATACTGGTGGTCATTATGATGGGTTAGGTGTAGATGTGGATCTTGTTAGAAAAAATGGTAAGGGCTACGAACATTATGATGCAGCTAATGGTGATATTGCAGGGCGGGATTTATTTGTGGACTTGGCGGAGACTGCCAAAAATTCGGGTTATATCCGGGGGGTAGTTAGTGCCAAGTTGGTGCATAGTACTTTGGTGGAAAAAGGCTGGACTAACGATTCTCCAGATCCCGATCTAACCAAAGCAGGTAAGACTGCTCAGCGAGATGATGGTAATCACACTAGTCATATTCACTTTTATGTACGACAGGATGGTGAGGGTATAGATGTTAATAGTTTGGCTACAAGTGGTGGTCGTAGTGGGGCTAATTGTGACTGCCTTGGTAATGGTAGTGGTCTTGCTGGTGGTAAGGATATCAATGGTATTGACCCAAACGCGGTTGGTACCACTAACCAATCGGAGCAATTTACACCTCAAATTCGAGCTATGCTGGATACTATTGCCTTGGGAGAAAATCCTAATTCTTTGGATAGATCGGCTTATTTTAGGGCTAGTAACAAGGAAGAAGGTGAAAAAACTTTTTCGGAAACAGAAGCTCTCAATGGCTTTCCAGATGTGTTCAAATCAGCGGAAACTAGTGATGGTGATATACAGCTTCAACAGATATTTTGCCACGCATTTCGTGATTGAAAGCCAAAATCATATTGTCCCACTTGGGGTAAGTTGTTAGTTGTG
>JAYWGE010000107.1:0-6244 GCA_043778455.1 bacterium | reverse complement strand
CTTCAAATAGCCTTTGGTTAGATATTCGGTTACCATTCGCTGGGTGTTAAAATAACTAGCATTGATGGCGATGGCTTGTTTTTGGATTTCTAGCCATTTTTTGGTGTCATAGTGGTAGGTCGGCAAAATAATATGTTCCAACTTGCCATACAGATCGTTGAGTTCATATTCCTCATTGCCCATGTGACTGTTTTCATCGCCTATCGCCCAGCCTGTTTCATTTTCTTGGATACCTTCTACCCACCAGCCATCAACAACACTAAAATTGGGAACACCGTTGAGCGTGGCTTTCATTCCGCTAGTACCAGACGCCTCCAGTGGTCTAAGAGGATTATTAAGCCAAATGTCTACTCCTGCCACCATATATTCGCTAGTTGTCATATCATAATCTGGAATGTAAACGATGTCAATAGGCAAGTCTGTCCGCTGGGAAAGTCTATAAACCTCAGCCAATGTACTGTCAGGTCCTGCAGTATCAGGATAAGCTTTGCCAGCAAACACAAATTGAAGTCCTCCAAATTTTTGGGCAATTCTGCACAATCTGTCTAAGTCTTTGAAAATAAAGTTTTGGCGTTTGTAACCATCTACCCGCCGTGCAAAACCAATGGTAAATTTGTCAGTTGAGAATTTTTTGCCAAGCCGTTGTTCAACCATTTCAAAGAGTCTTTTTTTGTTGGTTGTGTGCAAAGTTCTCATTTCGTATTCTGGAATGTTCATCGCATTTCTGAGATCAGAAGGGTCTAGTCGCCAGTCTGGACAATATTTGTCAAAAACTTCAGCCGTGGCAGGTGCCACCCAAGTATAAGTATGAACACCGTTAGTGATGTAGTCTATATGTTTGGTCGGAAACATTTTGTGCATTACTTCGCTGTGTTTTCGGGCTACAGCGTTGGAATAAATGCAATTATCAAGGCAATATCGGGTAAGATTTACAATTGATTTGTCCTCGTTGTTGGTCTGCATAATGTTAGTTAGCTCATCGCCAAGCTGGGGTCTGAGTGTATCAAACGCATATTTTTTATGTCCGTGTTCCAGTGGTGTATGGGTTGTAAAGACGATTTTTTGGGCGGCTTTCTCACGGTTACCCAAAACTTTTTCTAGGTATGGAATGGCAAAAGTAGCATGGCTTTCGTTGAGATGATATTTGTCCGCAATCTCATAACCAAGAGTTTGGAGTGCCATCACCGACCCGACCCCAATCATAATTTCTTGTTTGAGGCGAGTGTTATCGTATTTGGAATATAGGTTAAAACAGATTGCTTGGTCTTCATAGTCGTTTTCGGGCAAGTTAGTATCCAAAAAATAGACAGGCACAGTGGATTTACTCACTATATTGTATTTCCAGATTTTGACCAAAATGCCTCGATTTTCTATGGTGATATGAAAGGTTTTGTTGGTATCAATTAGTTTGTTTGTGTAGTCCCATTCATCGTTGGCTTCTACTTGTTTGCCAGAATCAGGATCTATAGATTGCTTAAAATAGCCATTTTTGTAGAGTAAAGTTACTCCTGCCATATTGAGACCTAGGTCGGCGCAGGATTTGAGTGTGTCTCCCGATAATATTCCAAGACCACCTGAGTAGGTTTTCATATCAGGGCGAATGGCGATTTCCATTGAAAAGTAAGCGGTGAACATAATTTTTGTGTTTTATTTTAAGGTGTGATTTGGTGTATCTGTGTCGTAGTGATTTAGTTTATAGAAAATGTCATCTTGAGCAATGCGAAAGATCCCCTTGAAGTGTAATAATAATTAGATTTGACAATTATTTAAATTTAGTTGTCCTATCTACAATTATACCACAGTTTTTAATTATTTGCAAATTTTAGGTATAGCTATCTGTGTCTATTTTATCGCTAAGTTTTCTTAGTTTTGCTTTTAATCTTGCCAACAGACTTGGTTTTTGTGTTTCTATTTCTTCTGCACTTATTGATACTGGTTCTGTTATTTTCTCCTTTGGTTGTTCCGCTTGTTCTGTCTCTTGTAATTTGTTTTTTAGTTTATATTCTTCTCTAATTTGTCCTTGCATAGCCAAAATCATACTATCAACTATTTTTGGGATATTGGATGTTTTCATTATTCTTCCTCCACCTTGAGTATAATGATTACGAAACCCGCAACCTATTTTTTCTCTTGCTTCCGTGTCAGACAAACCTTTGTATTTCATATAGGCAAGTCTTAGTTTGTGCAGTGCAGTTTGGGTTTTTTCTATTGTGAGTTTAATATTATTACAATCATTGGGGTTAATATCATCGGGTAAGTAAGTTTTAAATTTAGCTTTAGCACCAAAGTTGTCTTCACTTATAAAACATGCCAAAAGTTCTTCAAATCCTAAGTGTCCACTTTCCATAAATTCCTCAGGCTTTTGAGAGTCAAAGTCATAAATATCTCTATCTGCCTGTGTAAATGTTTTTTTATGGTAATGCTCATGTTCAAGTGTTTGTTTAAAGTTGTACTTATGGTCGTTGTCAAATATGAATTGTAAATTTGGTTGTATAGAGTGAAATCCACTAACGGAAATAGTAGTTTTTAATCTGTCAATATTTCCAAAATGTAATAATTGTATATTGAGTTGGCTGTCAGTTGATATAACGATTGTTGGTGGTTTGTCAAAACTTACAGTTATTTTGTCAAGGTTTTCTAGCTGGTCTATGATATTTGGGTCAAACTCAAGATTTTGTAAATGCTCTGCTAAAACTTTTCTTACAAGCTGGGTCGGGTTTTGTTCGTAGGCTTTTTTTCTGTCATAAAACTGAGGAACTTCGTAGCACAAACTATTTAAAACTCTTTCTATAACTTGATTTCCTTTGACCAAATCAGCAAATTCTATTTTCAACTTATCATAAAACTTATCTATACCAACAATATTGTTTGTAGCAAAAACAGAGTTTGGGTTACTTATTTCTTGCTCAATACATTTTTCTAGTTCATATTTTTGATCAAAATGACTGAGTAATCTATCCCCAAAACCTTCAGATTTTTCTGTGGAATTTGAGATATTTATTTTTTCTTTGATACCGAGTTTTAGTTTATATTCTCTTATTTGCTGATTTAATTGATCCAAAATCTCACTTGTCTTATTTGCGTTAGGATCTATTAGAATAATATTTTTAAATTTCTCCCTAAAGGAGTCTATATCCAGTTTTATACCATTAATATCATTTCCACCAAAAGCTGAGTTGTCAGAAGCCATGCTCCCTAAAAGCATTTCAAATTTAGCTCTTTGTTGATAATAAGTTGTAATGTAATCTCTCTGCTCCTCTATAGTATTCATAAAATAAAATTGATTGTTAGTTAAAATGCTTTATGGAGGGATAAATTTTTTATATCTTAAGTATACCATAGCTTCTGGTTTTTTGCAAATTTAATTGTATACTCAAAGGAAATTGCCCCCTATTAAGGGATTGTTACAAAGTAACTAGGTTATGTTCCTCCTATTTTTCCTCCTATTTAGGAGGTGGCAACGAAGTTGACGATGGTAGTTGTTGAAGTTACAGTAACCCTCTCCCAACAAGTTGGGTACTCCCTTAGTAAGGGAGAATTAATTATTGTGCTGTTTAGTTTTTTAAAAGTATTTTATTAAGCCTATTAAGGATTGCCTTGGCAGTAGAATTATCAGAATTACAAATGAAGTCATAACTATCCTTGTCAAAAATAGCTTGGGTAATATTATTTTTGTCCAATAAATATAAATTGTAAAAGAGATTAGCACAAATTTGATTTAGGTCGTTTGTAGATCCAAGATTGATTGTATTTTTTTTGGAACTAATAAATTCGGATATACCAATAATAGGACAATTTAAATCTTCATTTCTAATGCCTTCAAGAGTTATTTTGGCAAGAGGACTGTAGTGGCGATATTTTGCACCTGGAGTTACAGATTTGGAACTTGCATTTTCAACAATTGTTATATCATCAAAGTTATTTTGCATCAAAAAGTTTTCTAGCTCTATTTTACCAATTACTCCAGGTCTAAGAATTTGAATTATATTTGGTTGGCTCATATCAATAATAGTTGACTCTACGCCGATGGGACAAAAACCACCATCCACAATTCCCGCAATTTTATCTCCCAAATCCTCCTGTATCATCTGAGCGAAAACTCCACTGACCTTGGTACTGGTATTAGCAGATGGCCCAAAAAGTGGTATATTAACTTTTTTGAGTATCTCAAGCACTAACGGATGATCGGGAATACGACAACAGACTGTAGGCAGACCAGCAGTGGCAGGAAGCAAGGTTGAATTGGGTAAAAGTGGCAAAACTACCGTCAACGGTGCGGGGCAAAACCAATTTAATAAAGCTAAAACAAAATCACTAGGCGTCTCAATATATTCTAACATCTGCCCTACACTCCAAAAATGACAAATTAGCGGGTTATCGGCGGGACGATTTTTGGCAAGGTAAACTTTTTGAACAGCGCTGAGACTAGTGGCAAGGCCAAAAAGACCATATACAGTTTCGGTCGGAATAGCTATAATTTGGTGATCTAAAATTAAATCAACAGCACTATTCACATCAATAATTAGGCAAGACATATATTTATATGTTACCCCATAAACCTAATTTTCGTCAAGATTAGTAATAAATTTAAAAAATTAATTTAGACACAGGTCGTATCGGAGATTTTGTATTTTTAATATTTATTTGTTTTTATTAATATAATAATTTGACTTCGTATAACACATAATAATAATATTAGCTTGACATAAAAATAGGGTAATGATATAATTAGCAATGTATTGGCAACAAAAAACACTCTAAACACAAAATTATACAAACAGAAACCAAAACCTACCCTGCTATATGCTTTCCAAAAATATATTAGACCTGACTACTCGCCAAACCAAATTACTATTTGCTCTTATCAAAGAATACTGTGAAGCAGGAGAAACTTGTGGCTCCAAAGAACTAAAAGAAAAATACGGTTTTGACTTTTCATCAGCTACTATCCGTAATGAACTGGTCTCACTCAGGGATATGGGTTACCTTTATCAGCCATTTATCAACAGCTCCAGCTCCCCAACCGAAAAAGCCTTCAAACTCTTTGTCAATCAACTAATCGCTGGACTTGGTAACAGCAACAAGCAACAACAAGAACTCCGAAACCAAATCGTGGATCTCCAAAATCGCCAAGAAATGATGAGCAAGGAAATAGCAAGGCTAGTTGCCACTCAGACTGATACTTTCTCGTTTGCAATATCTGAAAATAGCGATTCCACATCGGGGATGAAACATCTTTTTGAGAGTAATCCTGACAATCAACCCGTGTCCGAGATCTTGGATTTTATTGATAACCTAGACAAATACAAACATCATCTTTTGACTGACCAAACGACTCCCAATGTAAAAGGTAAAAAAGGTAAACAAATCAAAACTATTTTTGGGTCAGATTTTGGGACGGATAGTTTGGAGAACAATGTTTTGCCACTGGGTAAAGGCTATGCGTTGGTTGCCACCGAAATTATGCTCAATAACGAAAAAACTATGATCGGTATTATTTCTCCTACTCACCTACTGGCAAATATTAAGAAACTACAGACCATAGAAGCTTTTGCTGAAATATTCCAAAAAAACAATGAAAATAATGGTGATAAAAACCAAAATTAATTGCCTTGATATTCTTTCTCCGAATCTTCTTTTGGGGCATATTGTTTTTGAACTGCCTGTTCTCCAGCTATTGTTGGCTCTCTTGTGCCATCCATAATATCAACAATTTTACCAACTAAACCTAAATCTGGCTCAGGTAAAACTGGTGTTGGTTCAGGTTCTGCATCTGGTTGTAATTCAAATGGGTTTGGTCTCATAAATGTAAAAGTATATTTTGTAAAAATTAGTTATTGATTATAATTGTTAGTATAATATTGTTAAGTTTGTAAAATAATTATTTGACTTCGTATAAATAATATAAAATTAAAATCTACTTAGTTCAAAAACTAGAAACAAAGGAATTTTGGAGTATGTATAATAAAAATCTGGCTTGATTGTTCGGGTTTCTATTTGTGGCAATGGCTCCAATAAGTCTGACAAAACTAGCCCTGATCGGCTGATATCCAAAAAAATTTGAGAGATTGATTTGTGGTAGTATGTTATGTCCAATTGCCCAAAAAGTTTGTCTTCAACAGCCCTAGTAGTTAGGTAATCTCCATAAATTTCGTAGTCATCTTGTTGGTTTTTTGAATTACTGTTTGAGTTTGTCTTTGATTTATATTTTTTGTAACCCAAGATAAAACTGTTAGACTCTTTG
>JAYWGE010000106.1:0-6244 GCA_043778455.1 bacterium | reverse complement strand
CAAACTTAAACACAAAATTGCTTTGAACACAAAGATTTACTACTTAATGAAAAGTAATTAGTGTAAGTTGGGTGGGGAACAAGTATACCACAAAGTTTTATTTTTGAATAGAGTGTGTCGCACTTTGGATTTGAATTGAAATCAAAAAACTTGACAAAAATGATGGATCTTGTTATTATTAAAACAGTATGAATATCAATCAAAACCTCATTATTATTGTAATCTCCAAATGGAGCTAATTTTGATTTGGTTTAGTTTTTATCACAATCCAATTAAAAGTTTTAACTCCACAACGGAGCTTTTTATTTAGCAATTTTTTGGAGATTTTTGATATTCATACAACAAATAACTAACAACAATCAATCCAACAAAAACTAATATATACCCAAAACTATATCAACTTTCACAAACTTAAACACAAAATTGCTTTGAAAATAAGAATTTACTAATTGTTGAAAAGTAATTAATGTAAGTTGAAAGTGGTATTAATATACAATTTATTCTATATGCTTAACCAAAATCCTACCGCCACCACCAAACCTACACCCCGACCTGTTTTTTATGATAACGATGCGGATATGTCAGTCTTATCTGGCAAAACTGTAGCCGTAATTGGTTATGGAGCCCAAGGTCGCGCCCAAGCTAGGATGATGCATCAAAGTGGTGTCAATGTCGTAGTTGGTTTGCGTCCAACTGGTAAAAGCTGGGCTGTGGCTACCGCTGATGGCTTAGTGATCAGATCTGTATCTGAGGCTGTCCAAATGGCAGACATTGTGCATATTCTTATTCCCGATGAAACCCAAAAAGAGGTTTATGATACTGAAATTGCTCCGTTTATGACTAAAGACAAAATTATGTCATTCTCTCATGGGTTTAATATTGTGTACAAACAAATATTGCCACCTGCCAACATGGGAGTGATTATGGTTGCTCCAAAGGCACCAGGCACGGAGGAATACAAGGTTTATCAGGAGGGTTTTGGTGTGCCTGCTCTATTTTCGGTGAGGCAAGAAAATGAAACTAACACTGCTCGATCTGTAGCGATGGCGATGTGCAAAGCTATGTATTTTACTAAGGCTGGAATAATGGAAGCAACTTTTGAGGAGGAGACTTATGAAGATCTTTTTGGTGAACAAGCTGTGCTTTGTGGAGGCTTAACCGAATTGATTAAAGCAGGTTTTGACACTCTTGTGGAGGCTGGATACCCAGAAGAATTTGCCTATTTTGAGTGTTTGCATGAAGCCAAGCTTATTGTAGATTTGTTGTATCAAGGTGGCACCCAAAAAATGTGGGAAGTTGTAAGTAACACTGCCGAATATGGTGGACAAAGTCGAGCCAAGCGAATTATTACCGATGAAACACGGGCTGAAATGAAAAAAATTCTCAAAGAGGTAGAAAGTGGTGAATTTGCCGAGGAATACCTACAAGAAATGCGAGATAACAAAATGGCAAAAATGTTGGCATACCGAAAAGCTGAAGGCGATCACCAACTAGAGATTACAGGCACAAGAATTAGATCAATGTTTAAGAAAATGCGAGATTAGAGATACATCTATAAACTTGATAACCAACCCCTAATAAGGGGAGTTTTTTATTTGGAAATTGGATTGTACCAAAGACCGTAGCCCCATTTGTAATCATCTACCATCCAACCTCGGGATTCAATTTCTAATCTCAACTCATCGGCTTTTGCCCAGTCTTTATCTTGTTTGGCTTCCCATCGTTGAAGACTTAATTTTTTGATTTTTTCAGGCGAATATTTCCACAGATCTAGTTTGAGAATTTGGTGTAACTCAACAATAGTCTGATAGTCATTTTCATCTAGTTCATCTTTGGCGAGACCGTTGGATACTTCTAAAATCTTGGCTTGGTACATATCCACAAACTTGGGAGTGTTGAGACTATCGGCTAATATCTGCATAAACGGAGCCTTGATTTCGGCAGTGATTTCCATATCAAAATCTAATGTAAAACCAAAGTTTTGCTGAAACGACACAATCTTGGCAACCTCTTTACGAAGTCCAAATAATCGGGCTTGGGACTGGGCTAGTTTATCAAAAGTAAAGTCTAATTGTGTGGTATAGTGGTGTTCAAACATCATCAGTCTGTAGGCCAAAGGATCGTAATTGAGGCTGACCAAACTATCAAAACCTGTAACAACTGGATCACCTTGGACAAGGTATAAATTACCTAGTGATTTACTCATTTTTTTGCCATCCACAAGTACAAATTTGTTGTGAACCCAGTATTTGGAAAGATGAAAACCCAAAGCTTCGGACTGCAAAATCTCGTTTTTATGATGGATGTCAATATGGTCTTCGCCGCCAAGATGGAGATCAATTATGGCAGGAGTTACTGTAAAATCTACAAAGGTAAACTTTTTTCGGCTTTTAATTAGTTTTCGTCCTAGTATTCCCGTAATCATAGCCACGCACTCACTGTGCCAACCAGGACAACCCCACAAATTCATAATTCTACCTTCTACCACACAGCGAGACAACACAGCCACAGCTTCGGGAACATCATAAAATTTCCATTTTTGGAGAGTATTTTCAGAAACAAATTTCCAAACAGCAAAATCAGCAGAGTTTTTTATTACATTTTTGAGTTCTCTACCGGTATATTCGCTGTCGCCATCAGTAATTTTGAAAGGTACAACCAAACCTTTGTTGGCAATAGAATCAAAATAAATCCCATCTTCGAGTAAATACGCCTTGCCGTCTTCTAGTAGTTCCAACGCCAAAACCATTTGCTCTTTGATCCATTGACTAGCCATAGGGTTGACAACTCCTTCGTTAAGATCATTTTGAAAATCACTCATATTTTTGGGCAAGTCCAAGTGTAAAGCTTTGGTTTGGGCAAGGTAATCATTGGTATAAAAACTCACAATTTCCTCTACGGTTTTACCTGTCAATCTAGCGGTTTTTTCCATTTTATCCTCAGAGCTAACTATATTTTTGCCACCATCACCATCACCAACAAGATGCCCAACATCGGTAATATTAAGCACCCATTCGGTATTCCAACCCAAAGCTTTGGCGGTTTTAATGATCGTATCACCCAGCCACACGGCTCTCATATTGCCAATATGTTGGTAGCCATAAACTGTTGGGCCACAGGAATACATCTTAAGAGTATCTGCCAAAACAGTGGTTTGAGGATCAATAATAATGTCATTTTTGAGGTAAGAATCGTATAGTTTGATGGGAATAGGCATAGATTTAAGCTTGTTTAAGTTGGTTTAAGATTTGTTGAATTACTGGCAAGTTGCTAAATACGGTACTAAGTCTTAATTGTAAGTTGTTTTTGATTTTTGGTCAAGTTAATATTCTCCAATCTAAATCCAAAGTGCGACACCCTTCTATCCAAGAATAAAGAAAACACCAATGGATTACTACGATAATACCACCCTAAACAATCAACTTTTAGAGATGTAGCTCAAGATAAACTTGACCAAATGGTAAATATGATCAATGATAGATCTAGAAAGAGATTAAATTATTATACTCCCTCATTAAGTTTTCAAACTTGGCTTAGAGTTTAATTAAAGGTGTCGCACTTTGAGGTTGAGATGAGAATCATCCTTGACAAAAAAGCCATTTTAGAATAGACTTAAAAAATATGGCTGACAAATTATTACTACAGGTAAAAGACCTACACAAGGCTTACGGAGAAAAAATTATTTTTGATAATGCGAGTGTTTCCATCGTGGAACGGCAAAAAGTGGGAGTTATCGGTCGCAACGGTGCAGGTAAAAGTACTCTTTTTAAGATGATTATGGGAACAGAAGAAATTGACAAAGGTGAAGTTTTGCAGACATCTGATGCGAGGCTGGGCTACATTCCCCAAGTAGATCCTTTTACACCCGATGAGACTATTCTTGGATTTCTTATGCGATATACCCACCGTGAAGAATGGGAGTGCGCTAAGATGGCAGGACAGTTTCAACTCAAGGGCGAGATGCTCAACAAACCCATTGGAGACCTTTCTGGTGGTTACCAAATGCGTGTCAAACTTACGGCAACTCTTTTGTTTGAGCCAAATCTTTTACTTTTGGACGAGCCAACCAACTACCTTGATCTTTCTACACTAATTCTTTTGGAGCAATTTCTCAAGGGTTTTAAGGGTGGATTTTTGTGTATCACCCACGATCGAGAATTTATCAAAAAAACCTGTACCAGCACGATGGAAGTAGAACATGGCGATATTGTTCTTCACCCTGAAGGTTTGGAGGAGTATTTGGAATTTAAGGAAGAGCAAAAAGAACTAGCACGAACGGTCAACATCAACATTGAAAAAAAACAAAAACAACTGCAGACTTTTGTAGATCGGTTTGGAGCCAAGGCAAGTATGGCAAAATCTGCCCAGTCTAAAGCCAAAGCCATTGTCAAAATGGAAACCAAAAAAATCGGTATCAACCGAGCTATGGCAACCGTCAAAATGCACATCCCGTCCGTTTTGGTTCGTTCTGGTACTGCTCTTGAAATTACTGATATGACAATTGGTTATCCCGATAAAATGGTAGCCAACGGAATTAATTTGATGGTGGAAAAAGGCACAAAAGTAGCAATTTTGGGAGACAATGGACAAGGAAAATCTACACTACTCAAAACTATTGCCGACAGCTTACCCGCGCTTGGTGGTACTAAAAACTGGGGCGGAGAACCCAAAATTGCCTACTACGCCCAGCATGTCAACCTTGCCTTAGAACCAACTGACACCGTGGAAGATTATCTCAAGCACAAAGCCGATAGTGAGATCAAAGATGACCAAATCAAAAGAATGATGAGTAACTTTTTGTTCAAAAATACCGATACCAAAAAAACAATATCCGTATTATCAGGAGGTGAAAAAGCAAGGTTATGTCTTGCGGGAATGTTTCTGACCAAGTCTGATATTTTGCTATTGGATGAACCGACTAATCATCTTGATTTTGAGACCGTAGAGGCGATGGGTGAGGCTCTTGGCAAATTTGAAGGTACGGTTTTTGTGGTTTCTCACGACCGAACTTTTGTCAATCTATTAGCCAATGAAATTTGGGAAGTGCAAGGTGGAACTGTCAAGCGAGTGCTTGGAACTTATGAAGATTATGTCTGGCAAAAAGAACAACAAGCTACACTTCAGTTTGACACATCCAGTAATAGCAACACTAATCCCGATAATAAATACAACCCCAAAGCTCTAGACAAACAACAAAAAATTCAGCTTTTTGAACTCCGAAAAGAACTAAACAAACTAGACAAAAAAATCACCCAACTCAAAGAAACCGTCAGTGGTAACAGTAACGATATGAAAGCCTTTACTGAACTGGAGCAAAAAGAATCCAAATGGCTAGAAGTTCAAGAACAAATTGAGGTTTTGGAGGGTTAAGAAAATTAGACTCTAGATTAGGAAATATTTAAAATATATTACTATTTATTTCTAATAATTTAGCTGTTCTTGTAGAGTCAATATCCATGTAAAAACAGTTCATTATTTTTTTGGTAGTAATCAAATATAGGGTTGATATATAAAAAATAACCATCATAAAATCCCCAATCTCGTTGAGACAGCACCTCTGTCAAGGAGTAATTATCTTCCAGCTTATCAGTTCCAATTTTACCATTATACTTGTTCCCCACCTAAGCTTACACTAACTACTTTTCACTAAGTAGTAAATTCTTACTTTCAAAGTAATTCTGTGTGTAAGTTTGTGAATGTTGACAAAGGGTTGGGTATACTATAAATAGAACTTCCATTTGAGATATTAGATCCTGAAACAAGTTCAACAAGTTTAGGATGACAGTGGGTTTTAGAGTTTAGCTATTTGGGTTTAGTAAGGGGCAAACTTAATGTTAATTTAACACCAATATTACTTGGTGTAGGTCTTCTAATTGGAAAGATGTCTATCATTTATTTTGCTCCATTGCAATGGTCAGCGCATCTTCGCTAGTTTTGGTAATTACATCTGGAGTTATACCATTTTTGTCAATACTAACACCTTTTGGGGTGAGCCATTGAGCAATGGTTAGCTTTACATAGTCGCCATTGGAAATTGGAAAGATTTTTTGAACTACTCCTTTACCAAATGTTCTTTGACCGTAAATTTTGGCTTGACGATGGTCTCGCAACGCTCCTGCTAAGATCTCGCTAGAACTAGCCGAAAAAGTATCAGTCAAAACAATCACAGGATATTTGAGCAAATTACTCTCCTTGTCTGTGGTCAAATTGGCAGTAGTTTTCATTGTACCATCCGAATTTTTAC
>JAYWGE010000105.1:0-2243 GCA_043778455.1 bacterium | reverse complement strand
GCAAAGCCGTTGGTACCAAAGCTTGGACAAAACCCATTAGTAGCCCAGTCAAAACAGTACACTCCATGTTGGTTATAGTTTCCAATATATACTTTGCCATTAAAAGAATCTGCTCCTCGGGATCCAGCTGTTGCTGCCAAGTTTGAATCAGGATAACCTGTAGGGTAAGTCAAATTATTAAAGTTCTCATCTTTACACTGACCTACTCCTGCAGTAAATGAGTTAGTGCAAATACCTTCATATTGAGTGCTGGAAGTGTTATAGAACAAAAAATTAGGGTAGCCTGATGGGATGTTAGTCCAACCTGTACAAATAGCATTGGTCTGTGTGTCAAAACAGGTAACAAAATTTGTATAACGACTAAAAATATAACGATTTTTGATTTGGTTCATTGTTATGTTATTTGCTTCTGAATTAGTTGCTCCTTGAAACGGTATACCAGAAGCCGTCAATGAATAAGGTTGACCAGCGCAAGGAGACATTGATATTGCATCGGCACAGTACATTTGTGAATTACCTTGAGCATAGACTTTGTTGCCAATTAGCTGTACACCTGCAAGACTTGTTCTCCCGTCTGCATTATTATGAGGTATGTTGTTTAAAACTACAAAACCACAGTTTTGATCTATTGCAAAATCCCAACACAAGACACCACCATTATTTGGAGTTTGTCCTGCCAAGTATAGCTTTGAACCAATTTGGGCTTCTGACATTTCGTAAGCAGTGGCTATATCTGCTGGAGTAGAACTAGAAAGATCGCCTCTTCCACTAGTATCTACACCTGTGACACTAGAAAAGTATTTTGGATAACCTGCAATGTTTGTACCTGTAATTTTATCAAAACAGTTGATGTTGGAATGGGGGGCAGAAGTAGTAAAGTTATCAGGATAGTGATGAAAAGCTGCACAGACATAATTTTTACCATTACCAGAGTACAATATTGGTCTCCAGCCGTCTCCTCCACCTGAACCAGACGCCAAAGCTGTAGCATTAGCACTAAACTTACCGTTGAGTCCAGTGGCAGGGCTTGTAACATTTTGACCTGTTACTCGGATATTGGTTACACCTGTAGTTGGCTCGGTAGTAGACCAAGTAGAACCATTGTTGGTAGAGTATTCAGCTATTAGACCAGTAGGAACTTTGAGAGATCCAAAGACAAAGGTTGTGTCTACAGGAATAACTTCATTGATCTGAATTTGGTTTTGGGTAGTACCTGTAGAGTTTGGTAATGGTCTAACTAGCACTGATAAAACCTTAGACATAAATCAAAAAATACATTACACTTAAACTATGATTCAAGAAACACATAAATGCCACCACTGTAACTCAATAAACATAGTTAAAAATGGTAAAAATAGAAATGGTAATCAAAGATATAAATGTAAAGATTGTGGTATTAGCAGGGTGGTAGAATATAAACCAAACTACACAGAAGGAAGAAAAGAAGAAATAATAAGAGCTTATCAAGAAAGATCAAGTCTGAGAGGTTTATCAAGAACTTTTGGTGTGGCTAGAGATACAGTTACTGTATGGTCAAAAAAAAACTAATAAAACTTGGTGGTATTATAAATTCAATACTTCCATACCAACAAGATGACATACTTGAACTTGATGAATTATGGTCATTTGTCCAAAAAAAGCTCAATAAAAAGTGGATTTGGATAGCAATATGTAAAAGAACAAGGCAAATTGTAGCTTACTTTATCGGTAAAAGAGATGAAGAAGCCTGTAGAGCTTTTTGGGAATCAATACCAAAAGAATACCAACAATCCACAACCTATTCAGACCTTTGGTCAGCTTACAACAAAGTAATAGATACAGGCAAACATAGTTCTAATGGTAAGGAAGCAGGTTTAACCAACCATGTTCAAAGATGGAATTTAACCTTAAGACAAAGAATAGGTAGGTTTGTAAGACTTAGTTTGTCTTTTTCTAAAAATGATGTAAACCATGAGTTAAGTTTAGCACTATTTATTCATAGGTATAATAATAGTTTTATCAGTGCCAGTTAGACCATTACTTGACAAAAATTAATCAAAAAAGTATAACTCTAAAATCACCCTTACAACAACCAACAAAAGAATTTGGATGAGTTGGACTCAGCACAATAAAAAATTAATATTAGAGATGGTATCAAGATCTAGTTCAAAACTCAATTTAGTACTCAAAAAATCACCAAAATCACCAAAATCACCAAAATCACCAAAATCACCAAAATCACCAAAATCACCAAAATCACCAAA
>JAYWGE010000104.1:0-6252 GCA_043778455.1 bacterium | reverse complement strand
ATAATGACGACTATCCCAAGTTGTACCATTGTAATATAAAAAATCTTGAATATTGGTAACTCGCTCAGGTCTCCAAGATTTTGGCTCAAGTGTAGATGTGTTATTATGAATATTTGCAGATATAAAAAATATTGAGTAAAGAGCAAATAGCGATAAAGCTAAAATTAATGGATATTTAATTATTTTGAATATTTTTGTGAACATAAAATTTATTTTTTGAATAATTTGAAATTAGCCAACAGTTTCAATTTTATAGTAATAGGAAGCTGTGATAAAGAAAAACATAACGAACAAACACAAAATAATGTGATAATATTTTTTAGGGATATAATGCGTAATAAAAATGGGCAAAAATAGAAAATAAATTGGTGAAATAATGAATAATCTATGTAAACTCATCAAAGTATTTGTAGTCAACGGCAAGGCACAGAAAAGTATGGAAGAAAAAAATATTGGTATAAATAATGGCGTTTTTCTAAAATATTTAATTGAAACAACTAAAGACAATATTATTAAAACCAAAGAGAACCCCCAATATACAGGATTAATATAATTAGTTGCATAGCAATAATCGGTTAGACATCTTAAAACTGTATCAGATATAAAATTAAAAATTGGTTCTAAGATATTTTTAGTGGAGCCCCTATCCCAATTAGCTTGAACATCGCGACTAATCCAAAAGTTACCTGTTTGAATAAAGCCATACAATAAAAAAGATACCAAACCAGAAATATTAGTAAATATTGAAAATAAAAGTAGCATCGTAACCCTTAAATTCTGCTTAGAAAATAATAGTAAAAAGTTTTTATAACCAGATTGAATCAATAACAACCCAATCATAACACTTATTATAACGCCAGGACTTCTTGTTAAAGATATTAAAAATGTCAATAGTGGTAACAAATATAAGCTAATATGGAATTTATTTACAGGGTTACTAAAGTTACAAAGTCTCAAAATTAATAAAATTAATAATAATAATGAACCGAACAAAGACTCGCTATAACTAACAAAAAAGAAATAATTGAAGGGTAACAAACAAGAAAGTAAAAAAACTTTATCAAGAGTGTCCTTAGAAACAATATATTTATTTAAAAATAGGTAAAGTAAACAACAAAAGAGTAAAGTATTGATAAAACCTGTCAACAAAACGGATTGTGGGTAGTCAAGAAATGTGATGGTATGAATAAACCTAATCTCCATTGGATAAAGTGGGAAAAAAGCAAAATTATCTAAAAACTTTGAATTATCAGCAACCAAATAGCTTCCGTTTTTAGCAATAAAAGTATAATGACCACTATCTCTTACCAGTCCTCCATAGTTCAAAAAAGAGTCTAAACTATCAGTATTTTTTAAATCCCATTGGTGATAACCGTGTATGGCAGTGGTGCTATCTACAAATTTATTATAATTACCGTTCCAAATACCAACTAGTGCCAACAAAAAAATCAGACACACCCCCACAATGATTGGAAAATGAAAAAATGACCAAAAAAACTTGAAGTGGTTTTGAAAACCTTGGAGTGTAGTTTTGGAAGAACTAGAAGGGCTTTTTACTAAGTCAGTTTTTGAATCAGTTCTTGAATCTTGTTGTTGATTGGTCATAAAATGTGGGAAGTTGAATGAAATTACCTTTAAATGTTTAATTTAGTTCCTCGCCCTTGGGAGAGGTTGGGTGAGGGTTGAAACTTGTAAGCTCCTACTATTTGAGAGGTGGCAACGAAGTTGACGGTGGTAGTGTGACGAGAAGTAGTTTTATCCGACCCAGCTGTACAAAGAAAACAATCCAAGTAAAACCAAATTGAAAGCCAAACCACAAAAAATTAGTAAGTACAAAATCAGTTTATCGTTGATATATCTAGTAATAAAAATGGGCAAAAACAAAAAATAAATCGGACAAATGATAAACAAACGGCTATAGCTAAACAATATTCCTGTGGACAGTGGCAAAATTGCAAAAGCCAAAGAGGTTACAATCAAACCCAAATTAAACCAGTTTTTGGCAAAGTATTTGATAGCAATCACAAAGCAAATAATAGTCAAAAACACTCCAGCAACATTATAATAATCTTGGATTTTGTCTAGCTTAAAACTCAAAAATAGTTCATTGGTGCGGTTGGTTATAGTGCTATAAATATTCCAATCAGATCCCCTACCCCATTTTGATTGAATGTCTCTACTAATCCAAAAATTACCTGTTTGGGTATAACCGTAATACAAAAACGAGACCAAACCAAGTATGTTGGCAAACATTGAACTGATTAAAATTAAGTTTATTTTCCAAAAAGTTTTGAGATTAGATTTTAGACTAGACAACAATCCTTCACTATTTTGTAGATACTGAGTTAATAAGAAAGGGTTTTCTAATTTGTCAATTTTATTTTGCTCTTCCTCTGTAGGAGAGGTTAGGAGAGGTTCTAGAAGGTTACCGCCAAATAATGGTGTTATATTTATCCCAATCAAAGCCACAAAAAGTAGCAAAGAAATCACAATCCCAGGACTTCTGGCAAGAGAAATCAAAAAACAAAAGATAGGTAAAAAATAATTTGTCCAACTAAGTTTTGAGCCAACGCTACGATCATAAAACCCAAGTAGTATCCACAAAATAGAGCAAAACAACCAGCCAAATAAACTCTCGGTATAGGGTACAAAATAGAAAAAGTTGAACGGTAACGCTAAGCTAATTATTAACAAAATCTTTGAGCTAGTTTTTTGATTAGAATCTTGGTTGGAGTTTTGAATTGGAAAAACCTGAAAATACTTTGTAAATAAACCATAGAGGCAAACACAGAACAAAACAGAATTAAACCAGCTTACGATTAGAATAGAATTAATGGTGTCAAGATTAAAAAAACTACCAAAAACGCCATTAAAAAAATTACTAAAAGCTCTTATCTCCATTGGAAACAGAGGGAAAAACGCAAACAACTCATTTTTAACCAAAGCAACAGAACTTTGAGCTGAATAACCGTACTGAGCAATATTAACGAAATAAGCACCATCCCAAGTTTGACCAAAATTATTCCAAAATACCAACCAGTTTTGTAAGGACACCACAGAGTGATTGGCAAGTTTATTGACCGCTGGAGAACCAATTTTGGCACTTATCATCACCACCAAAAAACTAATAAAAACTCCAAACAAAGCAACGACCAAAGGATATTTAGCACTATTAAATCGCTGTAAAAAACTGTTTTGCTGAGCCATTACTACAAAATATAAAACAAACTTACGATTATCACAATATTAAGAAGCAACATCAACAGAGTAAACGACCAATCTTTATCCGAACCAACCATAGAGACAGAAATATTACCATTGAGACTATAAGAACTAATCAAAATTGGAATAGGTTGTTCTGGCTGAGCATATTGACTTAGGTCAATGGAAATGCCTTTTTCAAGATTACAATAACCAAGCACAGGAGTTTTGGCGGTAGTAATAACGGTACTCAAATCTATAGGTTGTTCCATTATTGACAAACTACCCACACATTCTTTGACTGATAATTTGATGATTTTGGAAGAAAACTTGGTATAATAAGCTTCAAAAGAAATATAATTGTCCCCATTTAGTAGTGACTGACTGAAAGGTAATTTGCCGTCATATTGCTTGTTGGACTCCAAGTTGACCACAGCAAAATTACTAACCTTGGGTGTATTACTATTGATAAACATTGAACAAAGCAAAATTGATAGGACAATTGTAATCATTGCGATGATAATAGGAGTTTTTTTGCGTTCACTAAGGCTTGGAATATGGATTGTGTTAGACATTTTGAATTATTTTTTGGTGTAATGGTGTATTTGTAACCCTCCCCACCGCTGGTGGTACTCCCTTAATAAGGGAGAAAGTTAGTTTGTAGTTCCTCCTATTTAGGAGGTGGCAACGAAGTTGACGGTGGTAGTTTATTTTCCTCCTATAGGCGAGGTGGGCTTTGGTTTCTAAAAAACTAGGAATTTATAGCCTAAAAAATTGGTAACCATAGAAATAGCGATTGACAAAATCTTGATAGACACAGGGTAACTTGGAAGATAATATTTTTTCCAAATGGGAGTAAATCTTTCCAAATGGTAATTTTGAGTAAAAAAAGCAATAAAAATCGTCGTTACCACCCAGCTAAACACCGCTACGCACATAAACTTGAGTAACTGGAGATCATCCTGCGAATTACTAGCATCAAAAGCATACAGCTTGTTAGGAATATAGCTCGTAACAACCGTAATAAAAAATGAAATAGTGTGGGAAAGTGTATAGCGATATTTGTAAAAAAAGTTGGGATGAGCAGAAATTTTATCAGTTTTATGGATTTTATGATGAGTATTTTGGGTGATTATTGCAACCAGACCTTTCCAAATTACTACATTCAAAATTGCATTTACAAAACCAATAGTTCCAAAAATTAAAAATTGTGTCAGCGGAGCCATATAAATTATAAATAGATTATTGAGGGTGTTTTGAATTATTTGCTGTTATTCCAACGCATTTTTAATACCCCTACACTAGCCTCTTTGATGATTTTACCTGTCATTTTGGAGACACCAAAGATCCGATCGGGAAAAATAATTGGACTTTCAGCATATTTGACGCCTGATTGAATCATTTTGTGCTTCATTTCTATTTGGAATAAATAACCTGTGGCAAAGATATTTTTGGATGGTTGAAATTGCTCCAAAAAACTAGTTCGATAAAAATTGTAACCACCTGTAAAGTCATTAACCTTAGTGCCCAAAATAGTCCGAGCATAGATAGATCCACAGCGACTGATTAGCTTTCTGTCCCAGCTCCAGTTTTCCACACCGCCACCTTTGACATACCGAGACCCGATGACCAAACTCAAGTCCTGCGACTGAGCCAAATGCAAAAAATCTACCAAATACTCTGGCTTGTGGGACAAATCAGCATCCATACTACAAACAAACTCTACTTGGTCTTTGATCATCTCAATACCCTGCAAATAAGCAGTAGCAAGACCTTGTTTACCTTGTCGCTCGTGAACACGGATTTCAAATAATTCTGAGTTGTATTTTTGAGCTAATTGTTTGCCCAACAAAGCCGTTCCATCAGGTGAACCGTCGTCTACCACCAAAAGTAAGGTACAGATGTTATTTGCAGTGATTACAGTATAGATTTGCTCTATCAACAAAGACAAGTTTTGGGATTCGTTGTAGGTTGGGGTAATAATTCCCACTTTAAATTGTTTCATTGGAGTTTATGTGAAATTTGTATTTTTAGTTTTTTGCGTCTAATTTTTTCTAGTTTTTATTTACTAGCTCGGCTATAATCATCTTCGTACCGCTCAATGTCGTCTTCACCCGTGTACTCACCCACTTGGATTTCAATGATAACTAGTGGTACTTTGCCATAATTGGCCAATCTGTGAAGCTTGGTGGCAGGAATATAACAAGATTCATTGGGCATCAAATCAAAAACCCACTCTTGAGGATTATTATTTTTGCGAATTTCTACTGTGCCAGTACCACTAACTACCACCCAGTGTTCGGATCTGTGTTTGTGAGACTGCAGCGATAATCTTTGATTGGTGTTAACAATTATTTTTTTGACCTTAAAGTTAGTTTTGTCTTCCAACACATAGTAGGCTCCCCATGGTCTGACACCAACTTCAATGTATTCTTGCTCCTTGTGATCGGTTGGAATATTGGCAAGAGTTTTTTTGTCTTCTTCGGTTGTTTGGATACTTGTTTGAACAGTTGTTTGGCTAATGCTTGAATTGATGTTTTGATTCATAATAAAAGTAAAAATTAATTTTAGATTTTAAGCTATAGTTTAAGTTGTCAATGTTAACCTAAGAGATTTATTGACATATTTGGGACACAGTAGTAATTAAAACTTATTTATGAATAATTGTCAACTTTTTAGAAAATTACCTCAAAAAAAACCAATGCAAAAATACCCACTAAACCAATAAAAATAAAACCCCCCCTCAATTAAGAAGGGGTAATGAATGTTAATCTAAAAAACTAATTAAAGAGATTAGTTAGCACCACCTGTTCGTACTGTAGAACCTTTACCAGTGGTTACAACTTCAGTTGTAGTTGTGGTAGTTGTGGTTGTAGCAGCTTTTGATGAAGAACTCATCATTGAGGAGCTAGTCATAGAAGAACTCATCATTGAGGAGCTAGTCATAGAGCTTGGAGCTACATTAAGAGTAGAATCACAGTTTGGTGAAGCAATTGAAATTCCAGCTAGTTTGACAACTTTAGCAGTAGCATCTAGTGTAGTTGCAGAAGT
>JAYWGE010000103.1:0-2258 GCA_043778455.1 bacterium | reverse complement strand
ATTTATTCTTTCTACTATTTGGATATATTTGATTGCTGATATTATTTCGTCTTTTATGTATCTTATAGATTCAACGGCTAACTCCTCTGGTGACTGTGTTGTTTCAAGCCAACTAGAATCAGTACGACCTATTTCATATTTTTGCCCACGGTTTAGTAATATATTTTGGTATAGTAACATATAAAATTTAGTTTAGGTTTGATTTAATTATTAATTTCTGAGTTATTGCATTAGTCAGTTATTCGTCCCAAAAAACTGTTGCCACCCGAAACGATATTGATACTGTGAGGCATAGATTCACGGAACGACGCACTGGTAATTTCGACATATTTGACTTTGTCTTGAAATTCCGTTAGGTTTTTACCACCGATATTATAACAAGCTGATTTGAGTCCACCGTTGATTTGAAACAAAAAATCTTCTACATCGCCTTTATATCCAACAATACCTTCTACACCTTCTGCTACTAGTTTTTTGGCGCTATTACCAGTTTGTCCATATCTCGCAGCTCCACCTTTTTGCATGGCTCCAATAGATCCCATCCCCCTATAAAACTTGTAACTTTTGCCTTCCAAAGTAATTAGTTCCCCAGGACATTGGTCAAAACCTGCCAACAAACTACCAAGCATTACCGCATCAGCACCAAAAGCAATCGCTTTGGCAATATCTCCAATTTGCTTTATACCGCCATCGGCAATAACTTTGATTGCTCTGCCTGTTTTGATTTCAAAATCCATGACTGCTCGTTTGACTTCACTAATAGCTGTTAGTTGCGGTACCCCAACCCCTGTAACTATTCGGGTGGTGCAAATACTCCCTGGCCCCATTCCAACTCTAAGTATATCGGCACCTGCTTCCATAAGAGCCATTGCCCCATCGTAGGTTACAATATTTCCTGCCATCACGGGAATAGCTGTCATAGACTTGATAGTTTTGATATAATCTATAATGTATTGGGCAAAACCTTGGGCGGTATCTAGGACAAAAAGATCGGTCTCAGCCTCTATTAACGCTTTGATTCTGTCTTCAAAATCAGGACTGGCACCCACGGCTGTAGCGCATAATAACCGGCCTTGAGAATCAACTGCTCTATCAGGATTTTCTGACACAAAAGATTTGACTTCTGTGAGGTTTTTGACTTGATCAGCTATAGTCATAGAGCGGTGAATAACACCAAGACCACCATTACTAGCCATTGTAATTGCCATTGTAGACTCTGTTACTGTGTCCATTGGACTACTCAAAACAGGTAAGTTGAGCTTGATAGTTGGGTGCAAAAAAACTTCAGTAGTTACAGTGTCGCGATAAAAATCTGCAAAACCAGGCAACAACAACACATCGTCAAAGGTAAGCCCTTCTACTCCGCAGTTTTTGGTATCAATAAAAGAAGACATAAAATAAGAATTGAGTAAATTGAGTAAATGTAAAAATTAACCTATATTATAATTGTAGCATTATTATGGTTTATTGTCAATAAGATTTAAAAACAAAAAAATCTCCTATAAATGGAGATGATAATGTATTTGATAAAACAAGCAATTATACTGATTTATTTCCAAATATGTTGAGAATAGATAGTAAGACAATCGCACCTGATGTAGAAATAATAATTTGACCAATTATATTAGTATCAGTAATACCTACAAATTGGGCTAAAAAACCACCAACAAAACCACCAACAATTCCAACTATAATGTTACCAAAGAATCCAAATCCATGACCTTGTTTGATTGTTCCAGCTAAAAGACCAGAAATTCCACCAATAATCAAAGAAATAAGTAAAGACATATATGAAAGATTGAATTATTTATTATACTAAACTATCCCAAATTTAATTGGGAGTAATTTTTAATTTGGAATAGATTATTTGGTGATTTTAGCAACCAATCCAGCACCAATTGTTCGTCCACCTTCTCGGATAGCAAATCTCATACCATCTTCAATAGCTACAGGTTTTTCTAGGACTACTTTGATAGATACTTCTGTATCTCCAGGAAGAGCCATTTGTTTTGCAGGGTCAACAAAGTTGATTGTTCCTGTTACATCTGTAGTTCGGATGTAGAATTGTGGTTTGTAACCAGCTAAAAATGGGGTGTGTCGTCCACCTTCATCTTTAGTTAAGATGTAAATAGAAGCTTCAAATTCGGTGTGTGGAGTTACAGATTTTGGTTTGACCAATACTTGTCCTCTTTGTACTTGATCCTTTGAGATACCTCGCAAAAGTACACCAGCGTTGTCTCCAGCCATACCTTTGTCTA
>JAYWGE010000102.1:0-2273 GCA_043778455.1 bacterium | reverse complement strand
GGATTCGAACCCATGACCAAAGGATTAAAAGTCCTCTGCTCTACCAGCTGAGCTACAGAACCATACCAACATTTATAATAATGACAGTTTTTTGTATTGTTGTCAAGTATTATGTGTTTTTTAATTGGTTTTTTATCCAAAATTTATCTTAAAATAGAGATTATTAAGCTAGTTTGTGATAGTTTAAAATTATTCTTTCCAGCTAATAGTAATTTTACCTTCGGTGGCGCTACCGATGTATTTAATTTTGGAGTTGGGGAATTGTTTGGCAATTTTTTCGGCTTGAGAGGTAATTTGATGTGGCAAATCGTATTTTATTTTTTTGGTATCCCGAAGGACTACCGGGTGTTTGATTTTTTGCACCATAACCTCAACTTCTTTGACCGTCATTTGCTTGTCAATAATAATTTCAACCAGCTGATCTTGTAGTTCAAAAGTCAAAGGAATAATGTGCCGAGCTTGACCTTCACCGATAAACCTAGATTGCAAGGCTTCTTGTACGCGGGGACTGCAAGTCAAAAGTCGTAAATAGTTTCGGACATACTGGACGGAGTGGTTAAAAATCTTGGCAAGTTCTGTTTCGTCTATTTTTTTGGTTTCCATTAATATCTTGTAAGTCTTGGATTGTTCTAGTGGCGACAAATCTTCTCGTTGTAGATTTTCTACAGCCGTAAGAGTGGCTTGTTGTTGATCGCTAAGGCTGTTTTTGTCCCTAACAATAGCAGAAACGGTTTTGAGTCCAAGGCTTTGGACGGCGCGAAGTCGTCTTTCCCCCGACAAGAGTGTATAACCAGTATTTTCTTTGAGTAACAGCACAGGGTGAATCAAACCACTTTCTTGAATACTCCACGCCAAAGACTGCAAAGCACCTGCGTCAAAGTGAGTTCGCATTTGGTATTCGGTGATTTTGATTTGGTCAAGGGAGATTTCTTGTACCATTGTGTGGGTTTGAGATAGGTTGATATTGGTATCTTCACCAAAATAATCGCCCAAAATGTTGCCAAGTGATTTGCCTAAAGCCATATTCTTAATAATGACTGGTAATTACAAAATTGTCAAACTTACTCAGATTTTAGTTAGATTTTAAGCCAAAAAAACAGAATTAGAAAACACAAAAAATCTATTACCATATTTTTGACAATAACTAAAAATTGTGCTATAATTAAAAAAAGATGATATAAAACACCAAAAATTATTATGGCTGAAACATTAACACAAAACCCACAAGAAGCCTACCAAGGTCTAATGGAGCAAATGAGAAGCAGTGGCAAAGGTACTGAGGGAAGAACAGAATCTCCAGAACAACTTAGTCAAATGTTTAATAGTAGTCGTTCACCAAAAGAAGCTAAAAACTCTATTAAGCCAACAGGTGGTTTTGAGAGCTTAACAAACCCAGACAGATCAATTGGCGATACACTTTCGGGAGTATTAGGTGGGAATAAACCTGAGTCACAAGAACAACAAAATCCTGAAGCAGGTACAGATCCCCAAATGCCAAATGTAATTGGTGGAATACAAAAATCTATTGGTGACTTGGTTAATGGTCTATCTCATCCAACTAAAATGATGCACGATTTGGCTGAAGGTCTTACCAATTCATTTCAACAAGGTCTAAATAAAATTAGAGGATTTTTTGGTAGTTTAGGTAAAAAGAGAAATAAGTAATTTTGCTTTAGAATCTATTTTTGGTATTTCTCGCCCTTGACAGTTCTCCCTAAATAATCTATACTTACAAGTATAAGTATTAAAAACCAAGTGTTATTCCAAGTCTCAAACAGGAATAATCTCACAAATAACCAGCTTTATTTACAACCACAACCAAAAAAAGCTCAATAAACTAAGTGTTTAAGGTTCTGTTAGAGGTGTGGAGTGCCGTTTTTTTTGGGTATAGTTCAAATAACTGCCCTAAAAGTCAAATTAATTCGTCCTTGTTTGTTTTTTGATTTTGAGATTTGGTGTTGCCAGTGTGTTTGGGTATCTCCCGCCATCAACACAAAACTGTTATCTTCCAATTCTATTTTTATAGTTTGTTTGGTTTGTTGGTGTTTAAAGCCAAAAATACGACTGTCCCCAAAACTAATTGATGCAATAACAGGATTTATTCCAAGCTCTTTTTCGTCGTCGCTGTGATATGACATACTGTCGTTCCCATCTCTATAGTAATTGATCAAAACAGAGTTAAACTCTACTTGGTAACCTAATTTTGAGCAGTTTTCTTCTGCTAGTTTTTTGAGAATCAAGAGGCTCTGTGTCCAAAGTTTTGGATGATTGAC
>JAYWGE010000101.1:0-6332 GCA_043778455.1 bacterium | reverse complement strand
TTGAAGTACCTGCTTTTGTCAACAAACCCAGCGATGCTCTCAAATGTCTTGATAGTGGCAATGGACTAGGCAATGGATTGGGTTTTAACAACATTGACCCAAACACAGGCAAACTCCTAAAAGACAGCAACAATAACCTCACCAACCTCACCAACGGCATGGGAGGAGTCAAAGGTAGCACCATCAAAATCCGTCAATGCACAGGGGAAATATCTCAAAAATGGAACTTTACTTACTACAACGGTAATCTCTCTGCTCCCATCATCCGATCCCTTGCCCAAAACTGGTGTATGGACGCCAAGCTAGATGGTATAACCAACCCTTTGAACAAGATGTTTGATGGCAGAAAGATGGTCTTGTGGGATTGTCTGTGGAACTCCAACCAAATCTTCCAAGTGGTACAACAAGGTAAACTATTGGCGGATGATACGGTTTTGGATAAGATCAAGAATAACCAATTAGATAACCAACTAGATGAATATGCTGATAATCTGGTTAGGTTTGCCAGTGGTTTTGTAGGTGGTTTTGGTAATAGTTTTGGTAATAGTTTTGGAAGTGAAATAAACAGAGCGATAGGCGGAGTAAAAGCAATGGCTCAAAGTGTTATCACTTCTGTGGTATGTCAGACCAGTTGTCAAGATAACAGAATTACTGTATGTCAAACTGTTACTAGCAATGGCGTTCCAATGATGATTGCTTGTCCTGTTATTGACATCAAAAAACAAAACACCGTTCCCAAACTAGGCGACCAATGGTGTGATGGTTACACGATGGTACAACAAGGTAAAGATGTTAGATATTACAGCGTGGTAATGCCAATTGGTTACAGGTGTGATAATGGCAACCTTATCAACTCAGCAGCCGATCTCAAGGCTTTGGAATCTGTAAAAACCATCCAATCTCTCCAACCCAAACCTGCTCCTGTCCCACCTGCGCCTACTCCACAACAGCAACAATCTCAGCAAAACAACCAAGGTAATCAAGACAACCAAAGCTCCAACAACTCCAACTCTTCCACTCTCACAGGCAACTACACCATCTCCTATCTATTTGATCCGAGCTTTGTAATGGATGTCAATGGAGGAGGAACAGCAGATCAAACTCAAGTATGGGTCTATGCCAAAAACAACACCAACGGACAAAAATGGACATACTATTCCTCCACAGGTCAAATCAAAGGTATAGCCAACAAATGCCTAGACAGTGGATCAGGTACGCTCAACCAAATCCTAAGAATCAATACTTGCCACGGAGGTAACAACCAAAAGTGGGATGTCCAAGCAGATCAAATCAAACAAGGTAATAACTGTATCTCTATCCGAGATGGAATAAGAGATGGTTCAACCTTAGTAATGGGATCGTGTAGTGCCAACAACTGTGGTTCTTACCTAGACTATATGTCCACCCAAAATGCTAGTAACTACAGTGGATACTGTAGAGGTGTTAGTTCAGGTACAGGTGGTGGTTCTGGTTCAACTACGGGTGGGGGTTCAACTACAAGCTCAGGTCAAGGTCAAGGTTCACAACCAAGTCAACCAGCTCCAGCTCCGAGTGGGAATGGGGGTGGGAGTGGTGGGAATAGTGGACAACAGAATAATAGTCAGGGACAAATTAATGAAGATATATATCCCAATGGTTATTATAACCAAAATCCAGAAAAAGCTGTTTCTACTACCAACTTTGATTTATATATATCAGGTGATGATGCTAGTGTTTGGGATAAAATAGGCTACACTTTAAATGACTATAGCTCTAAACAAAACGCAGTTACTAGTGATTTATATCAAGATTGTGCTTTACTTAATTTGTTGTGTAAAGGTCAGTATGCAGTAGCTTTGTTCAATTTTACTTCACTTTGGGGTAGATTAATTTATGGCGTTATCAAAGGTATGGCTTCAGTTTTAGGCGATGTTTTAGTTGGTTTGTTACTATTTGAACCTGGATATATAATTAAATTCTTATATGATGCTGTAATAAAAGACCCTGTTGGTAGTATTGGTAGAACATTTGATAATATGAAAAAAGTATTATCTCAAATAATGAACTACGACACAGTTTCTGGTTTATTTGTAAGAGGAGCAGAAATAAGTGGGGCAAATCTAATTGATGGGATGAATAGATTCATAGGAATGGATGCCTATACACAAGCTGAAACTATTGGTTACAATATTGGTTATGTTGCTCAAAGTTTAAGGTTATCTTTACAGGCTTTAAGCGATGGAATATCTATAGTTTCACAAGTTGCTAATGGTGTCAAAGGTTTAATAGGAGGAGGCTATAACTTTGCAAAATCATTGACTATAGGTAATGTTTTAAGGGTAGGAACCTTAACTATAAATAATGTTAGAATAGCTGGTCAAACAGTAACCATCGCTGGATCTGAAGTTGTTAATCTCATTAAACAAGGTAAATGGGGGGAGTTAGCTGGTAAAATACTTGATAGCAGTAAAAGAGCTTTAGGAGAAGTGTATGATAGGTTTTTGAAGGTGGGCTGTAAGTTCACTTATGTTGAGCCTTCATGGTTTGAGAGGATATTAGGAAATATAAGAGCTAGTGCTTTATCTTACGAATGTGCAGAATATCATACTAATATTTCAAATTCAGTTAAAAATGCTGCACCAATAGATGGTCAGAAAGCACTTGATAAGTCTATACAAATTAAACCAACATCTAACAGAAGAGTATCAACAGAGGGCAACAATTTTGTAATTTTTGACGATACAAATAATGGTACATTCCATGGTCATATAAGATCTTGGTCAGAACTTACTGATGAAATGAAATCTATTTTGTATAAAAATAATTTTGTAAAAACTATTAAAAATGGAGAAATAATTAAATAATATGATCTATAAAACAATCAAACAAATAACAAAACATGAATTTTTAAACTCATTTTTATCTCTAGCTGTTAGCCATACTGACGATGAATACTTAGAAGAGGTTTTATTTAATATAATTAAATCTACAAATGATATAGATACCATTAAAACTCTACTTCAATCATACTCTGTAATATTAAGAAATAATAGATATATTAAAAATAAAAAAGAAATAATAGATATATTAAAAATAAAAAATAAAGATATTAATTATGGTTTTATTGATGATTTTTTAGATGATATTGCAACTTTTTATAAATCATAATGCCCCACCTAAAACTCCTCACTCTCCTCCTAATCCTCTCCCAGCTTTTCTTAGGTTCTTTGAGGTTGGTAGCTAGTGCGGTAACTTGGAGTAATAACCAAGCGGTTAGTTCATCTCTATCACCACCTTGTCAACCTTCCTCAAGTCCAGCCATCTCATATCTCTTTGATCCCAATTTTGTAATGGATGTAAAATATACCAATGACGCCAATCAAACTCAAATATGGCTCTATACCAAAAACAGTGGTTATGGACAAAAATGGTCATGGTACGGTAACTCCACCAAAGAAATCAAAGGTCTCAATGGTAAATGCCTAGACAGTGGTAGTGGCAATAACGGAGACTACCTCAGAATCAATACTTGCCACGAAGGTAACAACCAAAAGTGGGATATCACAGCCGATAGTGCCATCCGTCAAAACAATATTTGCATTTCCCTAAGTGGTGGTATCAAAGATGGTTCAGCATTAGTAATGGGTGATTGCAGTCTCAGTAACTGCAGTGCCTACTGGAATTACAACGGTAGTAGCACAGGTAGTTATGTTGGTGGATGTGTGGCACAGGCGTTAGTTCAGGTACAGGTGGTGGTTCTGGTCAAGGTTCACAACCAAGTCAACCAGCTCCGTCTTCTAGTTTGTCTAGTGGTGGGAATGGTAATAGTCCAGCTGGACAGAATAACGGAAATGGTTCACAATCAAATAGTGGAAGTAATTCCAACAACCAAGCTTACTACGATGATAGTTTTGATAACATTCCTCCAGAAGAAGAGCTCTCAGAAGATGAAATTCTCAACACCGAATTCTAGCTTTCAACAACTAAACAAAACTTTTAGATGGAATTTAGAAAATAAATCTACCAACACTTTAGAATCTCTAAAAAAATTCTGCAATAATTTAAATAATTTAATATTAAAAAAATATAATCAAAAAATATAATCTGTAACTTTAGTTAATTCAAGTCAAAATGTAGTAAAATTATGGTATGATAAAGGTTTTTTAAAGAAGAATATGGAATACTATACAAATGCCACTTCCAACTTGCATTAATTACTTTTCATTAAGTAGTAAATCCTTACTTTCAAAGCAATTTTGTATGCAAGTTTGTGAAAGTTGATAATGTTTGGGTATAACTTGGAATAAAGCTAATGATGAATACAACTAATGTGGTACTACAACAAAATAGAATAGAAACTCTAAAGTGGAAGTGGGAACTGGACTTGTTCCAGTGGTAGCTATCCATGACAAAAAACAATGGACTCAATAAAATAGCTTTTGTAGATAGTACACCAATTCCTGTATGTAGACTTCATAAGAGTAGTAATCATAAGGTATATAAAGAGTTTTCAGGTTATTCCAAGAACTCTATGGAGTTCTACCTACGGAATCAAACTACAATTAATAACTGATATAGATGGCTTACCTCTTAGTTTCCAATTTACAAATGCTAAAACAGGAGATAGGTATGTGTTTAGGTTATTACTTTTTGAGTTATTTATAGGATAATTTAAGTTTTGTTGATGGTGGTGTGTAAGTTTGTAAAAGCTGATATGATTTTGGGTATATTTGACAAAAATACTGTTTTTGAAGTTTAATTAAAATATGAATAAAAGTCTAGCCATCCTTATTGTAGGTATTATCCTAATAATCACATCTATTTTTGCCAATAATTTTCTTAATAATCAAACCACAGAAAAATACACTCCAAAACAAGCCAAAACAGCACAAAACAAGACAAATAACCCTAAAAATAACTCACAAAACCTTGAAAAACAAAAAGTATTGAGGGTGATTGATGGCGACACTTTGGAACTAGAAGATGGAAGTAGAGTTAGATTTTTGAATATGGACACGCCCGAAACTGTCAAAAAAGACACTGCTGTGATGTGCTATGGTAAAGAATCTAGTAATTATACCAAATCTCGTTTGAGTGACAAGGTAGTGAACCTAACCATTGATAAAGAAAGTACAGATCAATACGGTCGCCAGTTACGGTTTGTATTTTTGGACGGCGTAGATACCACCAAGATAGAAAATAGTTTTAATGCTGAAATGGTCAAAAAAGGCTTTGCAAGAGCTAGAATGTACTCTCCTAACACAACATATAGAAAAGATTTTGAAGAATATCAAAAACAAGCCCAAGACCAAAAACTAGGTGTCTGGAATTGCCCAAAACCATTTGTAGAGTAGACTTAAACTTGTCAAAAGTACAAAAAATGTGCTATACTTAATAATATGTTCTTGCCAACACTTTTGTTCTCCTACATTGCCAAATTCATCTTGGTTTTAATCCAAGTTACAAGACTTGGCAGTGGTACTACTTTGGCAGGATGGATGGTAGAAAAATACTTTCCCCAAATGGTAACAGAGCTGGTCAAAAGTACAGACAGAATCATATTAATCACAGGAACCAACGGTAAAACTACCACAAGATCGCTTTTAGTTACGGTTTTTGAGGACAATGGTGTAGCGGTTTGTAGCAACCGAGGTGGGGCAAATATTTATCGAGGCGTAGCCTCAACCTTACTGTTCAACTGGAATTGGTGGGGACAACCCATTGCCAAAACTCTAATTTTGGAGGTGGAAGAGGCAACTATGCCCAAAATCACTAAATACATCAAACCAGACCAAATTATTATTACTAATATTTTTAGAGATCAACTAGACGCATATGGTGAAATCAACCAAACCTTAGCTTATTTTAGAACAGCAATTGAGCAAACTGATGCCGAAATTATAATTAATGCGGATGATCACAAATTACTCAGTGTAGTAGCTGATATGACCAACAAAAAAGTCTCTGGTTTTAGCGTTCAAGATCAAAACACCAAAATGCTAGATTTTGAGGAAAGTAGCACCAAATACAAAATTCCCTTTTACAATTCCATCACCGCTACCAATATTCACGCCAAAAATCTACAAAGCAATATTTACATCACTTGGTCAGAAAAAAACCAAGGTAGTTACCATGTTTTAGTCAAAAGCAATCTAATGGGAGTTTATAATGTTTACAACGTTTTGGCTGCCCTTACAGCTACCTTACCCAAACTTGGAAAAAATGCTTTCAAATCAATAGAAAAAACTCAACCCGTGTTTGGTCGGGGCGAAAAAATTATTTATCGGAACAAAGAAATATGGTTGTTTTTGGTCAAAAATCCTGTAGGTATGAATCAGGTCTGCAACTTAATC
>JAYWGE010000100.1:0-6333 GCA_043778455.1 bacterium | reverse complement strand
TTAATCACAATAGCACAACAATAACATTTTGATTTTAGTTTAATTTTTGACTAATTTGACAAGATTAGCTTTTTATTTCATAATTACTTGATATGGCCTTCAAAAAAATCATCCGTAACAACTTTGGAGTAACACAGCACTATTTTCCCGTGCCAAACCTCAATTCCATGCAAATGGACTCCTACAAATCCTTTTGGGAAGAGCTACCTGCCATCCTTGAAGAGTTTAGTCCAATAACTGACCCAGCAGGCAACAGATACAAAATTTATTTAGGCGTAGATTACAATTCCACAGAATTGGGTGGTTCGTTACAAAAAGGATATTCTTTGAAAGAATCAGAGATGACAGCTCAAAAAGCCATTTTGGAAAGTAAATCTTACAATGCTCCGCTGTATATCAATGTAACTATTGAAAACATCAATACTGGAATCAAAAAAACTCAAGAGGTATTTGCTGGTAAAGTTCCTGCGATGACCGACAAAGGTAATTTTATTATTAATGGTATCCAAAAGATTGTAGTTTCCCAATTGGTCAAATCCCCAGGTTTACTTTTCACCAAAGAGTTTGAAAAAGGTTTACCTGTCTATACTGCTAAAATTATTCCAAACCGTGGTGTTTGGATGGACATTTCCACTTCTGCCGAAGGTGTAATTTATGTCAAAATTGATAGAAAAAAGAAATTTCCTGTAACTCAATTATTCAAGTTATTTGGTATTGAAAAAGAAGATTTTGCATCCTATATGGCTAATGTAGAAAAAGATTCTAAGGTTTCCTTTGCTCAGACTACTATTGAAAAAGACCCTGCCAATGGCTTGGAAGACTGTGTTAGTTCTATTTACAAAAAAATCCGGCCTGGAGATATTGTGTCCATTGAGCAAGGGCGAAAATATCTAGTTTCTCTTTTTGAAGATCGAGGCAGGTACGATATGGGACGAGTGGGACGTTACAAATTTGAAATGAGATTACGGATGAATCCAAATTTTGACACCAAGGATGAATACCAGCGAACTGTCAACGGTCAAGATCTTTTGGCTTGTGTACACGAATTGATCCGAATGTCGGTAGAAAGTCAAGAAGGAGACAACATTGACTCTTTATCCAACAGGCGGGTAAGAGGTGTTGGTGAGTGGATGGGCAATACTTTTAGAGCAGGTATAAGCCGTGTTGTCAAAAATACTAGAGACAAAATGATTACTCTAGAGGACAGCGAGATTACACCTGCCAAGTTAGTCAATATGCGACCGCTTACTGCGATGATTGAAGATTTTTTTAACACTTCTCAGCTGTCCCGATATATGGATCATACCAACCTTTTGTCCGAGATGGATCAAAGACAATTTATGACTTGTTCTGGCCCAGGTGGATTAACCAAAGAAAGAGCTTCAATGGATGCTCGCGATGTACAAGCGTCTTACTATGGTCGTATTTGTCCTGTCAACACGCCAGAATCTAGCTCTGTAGGTCTCAACCTCCACGCGGCTATGTACTCTCGGGTCAACAAAATGGGCTTTTTGGAGACTCCATATTTCAAAGTTAAAAGTGAATGTTTAGCTACTGATTTAGATTTATTGGGTAGAACTGCTCTTGCTGATGTGATGTTCAAGGGTAAAAAAGTTCTCAAAAAAGGAGCTTTAGTTACCAAAAATATCCAAGATGAATTAGTAGATCTTGATGTAGACATCGTTGTCCCTGTCCAAAAATTTGTATCCAAAGAGGTTTCTTGGCTATCTAGTGACGAGGAGAATTTTCATGTTATTTCTGAGCATACCCATGCACTTGATGACCGAGGTCAATTTATGGTAGATACTATTGGTGCTAGAAAAATTGGTGAACCTGTACAGGTCATAGTCTCTGATGTTGATTTGATGGATGTGACCCCTAACCAGATTTTATCATTGTCTACCTGTATGGTACCATTTATCTCTCAAACTGATGGACTTCGTGTACTTATGGGAACCAACCAACAAGGTCAAGCTCTTCCACTTATTAAGCCAGAAAACCCTATTGTAGCTACAGGTTTGGAGCAAGTTGCCGCCAAAGATTCTGGTTATGTGGCTATGGCTCCTGAAGATGGTCAAGTTATTTATTCTGACAGTGCTAAGGTTATTTTTGAGGGAAAATCAGGCAAAATGTATGAATATGCTCCGCTCAAATACTTGCCATCTAACGAACACTCTACTATTAACCAAAAAGTAGTAGTTCAGCCCAAAACTATCCTTAAAAAAGGTGATTTTATGGTTGAAGGATTTGGTATTCATAACGGTGAGTTTGCGATTGGTCAAAATGTCAAAGTAGCTTTCTTACCGTTTAAGGGTTATAATTTTGAGGATGCGATTGTCTTGTCTCAAAAATTACTCAAAGACGACAAATTTACTTCAACTCACATCTATGAACTTACCTGCGATGTCCACGAAACCCGTCTTGGATCAGAGGAGATTACTAGAGATATTCCTAATGTTGCTACCGACAAATTAGCCAAACTAGACAAAAATGGTATTATTTCCATTGGTAGTTATGTAGAGTCAGGCGATATTCTAGTTGGTAAAATCACTCCAAAAGGTGAAGTAGACCTCTCTCCAGAAGATAAATTGATTAGGGTTCTATTTGGTGAGTATTCCCGAGATGTCAAAGACAGTTCGCTATATTTGGAGCATGGTTTGGCAGGAAAAGTTACCCGCATCAAAATCTTTGACCGATCTAAAGGAGACAGTCTTCCTAATGATGTCTTGCAACGAGTTCATATTTGGTTAGCTGTAACCCGAAAAATCCGACCTGGAGACAAAATGGCAGGACGGCACGGTAACAAAGGTGTTGTGTCTATTGTAATGCCCGAAGAAAACATGCCATATACCGCAGATGGTGAACCTGTAGATATCGTTTTGAACCCACTTGGTGTCATCGGGCGTATGAACCTTGGTCAGTTGTTAGAAACTCACCTTGGTCTAATCTGCCACTCTCGTGGTGAAAATGGCGTAACTCAACCACTAAATGATCTCAAAATTGATGCTATCTATGATCTTTTGGAAGAACAAGGTTTTAGAAGGGATGGAAAAGTAGATCTTTGGGATGGTGAAACAGGTGAAAAATATGACCGACCTGTCGTAGTTGGTTACTTGTATTTCAACAAATTGCACCACCTTGTAGATGATAAAATCCACGCTAGATCCACAGGGCCTTACTCACTTGTTACTCAGCAACCACTTGGTGGACGATCTCACTCTGGAGGTCAGAGATTTGGAGAAATGGAGGTATGGGCGCTTGAAGCCTATGGAGCTGCTTATGCTTTGCAAGAGATGTTGACTATCAAGTCTGATGATGTTCAAGGACGAGATGCTGCCTTTGAGTCTATTATCCGTGAAAAACCAATTATTTCGCCAAATCTTCCTAGCTCGTTTATTGTACTTGCCAACGAGCTCACAGGTCTTGGTATCAAGGTTAACGCCCAAGTAACTCAGGCTATTACCGAAACTGACAAACGAGCCAAAGCTAACGCCAAACTTGCCCTATTTGCCGATTCTGGAGACTTGAAATAAAGATTAGAACCTCTTTACTTATGGGAGATAAAATAACCCCGTTGCTTTGCAACAGCCCTTTAATAAAGAGTAAAAAAAGACAAACTTAACACTAATATAAGTATTTTTATTGGGAAAGAAGTCTATTAGTAAATAAATTATTAAATAAAATAAAAACCCTTCAATTTGAGGGGAATTTTAACCAAAAAAACTTAGAAATATTAAAATTTAATTAAAATTATTGCAATGGAAATTAGAACTATTAAAGGGGTTTTTATAGAAACTTTTCATGATTCAATTTTGGGTATTAGCTATGGCAAAATCTTAACCAATGATACATTAGAATCAGTTAAATTTCCTACTAATCTTGAGAACTATAAGTACAAATATGTAATTCAGCCTAATTTTTTGGTAGAAGTAGAACTGGTCAAAACTCGTAAAAACTGGATTGTAAAAACTATTTTGAACTATAAAACTTTTTTTGAACCACAAGATTATGGTGATTATTTGAATTTGTCAGAAATTATTAAAATTCTCCAAAAAAACATTATGGAAGAGCAAAAAACTAACGCTTTGGAATTTCTGTTATCTTATTTTGAATATCAAAAAATTAATCAAGAACATTGTCAAACTGGTATTAATCCAATTGAGTTTGAGAAACTGTTTCAAAAAATTATGGGCTACTAAAACTGGATTGTCAAATATTTAATTAAGATTAAGATATATACCCAATCCTTTGTCAACATTCACAAACTTACACACAGAATTGCTTTGAAAGTAAGGATTTACTACTTAGTGAAAAGTAATTAGTGTAAGTTAGGTGGGGAACAAGTATAAATAGGCTTATATACTTTAAAATTAAATTATAAAACTGTGTTAAAAACAGTATTTGACTATAACTATTTTGTGAGGTATAATTAATATTGTAATGTTACAACCTATTTACAAAACATCAAAAATTTAACTACAAATAAAAATAAAAACTATATTTAACAATCATATTCATTATGTCCAACGAAACTCAAATCCAAACAAAAAATACAACAAAAAATAGAAACTATTTAGTTCTTGGTATAACTTCAGCTTGCGTCATAGCGGTGGCAGGCGTAGGAATCATTAGCTACAAATCAGTAGTGGACAAAAATGCCAGTGCAAACGGTGTTGATAAATACAAATCCTCTTTAGCTTCTCTTTTACCTCCAAAACAACTTGAAAAAATGGAAAGAATTGCTCAAATGTCATCTACAACCCCAAGAAAAGAAATTAAAAAAGCTATTAAACAAAACATCCCTTCATCGTCTACACCTTCTTTTGATGAGATGAAAAAAAGAATTGACAAAGCAAAAATTGAACTAAAAGCTGATTCATCTACGGTAACCAGTCTCAAAAAATCTTTGGAAAAAGCAATTGAAGGTAAATACGATAAGTCCAAAGCTGATGAGCTAAAAAAATATTTTGACTCAACTTTTGCCAATGGACAAATCCCAACACAAATCTCATCATTGACACCTGAAACTCTATCATCCATTGCAAACATGGTTCCAAAAACTATTCCTGCTGAACCAACTTCGCCAACAGGTGCACCAATGTAATTATTTATACTTAGTTTTAACTTCCCCTACAAAAATAGGGTTTTTTTTATTTGACAAATTAGGCAATTTTAAGTACTATTAAAGAGATGCTCTTTCGTCTTTTCACTCTTCATCCTGATATTTTTGGCGGGTTTACCAGCAACAGCCTTATTGCTCGAGGTATTGCCAACCAAGTTATAGATATTCAAACCGTTAATTGGCGGGAAAATTTTGGTATTGGTAATTACAAACAAGTGGACGATAAGCCTTTTGGCGGTGGATCAGGGATGGTATTGATGGCTCAGCCAATTATTGAAGCTATGCAAAGTACTGGTTGTCTGTCAAAAAATTTAGAAATTGGTTTGAAATCTAATTTGGAAAACACAAGTGAAGTGCAAAAACCTACACAACACAATTCTTATCTGCCCAATAATGCTCAATTTTGGGAAGCCGTAAAAAGCGGTATCATAAAAAACAAAAAAGTCAATGTCCTAATGACTCCACGAGGCTTTCCATTTAATCAGCAAACAGCAGAATGGATGGCAGAATCTTTTGAGGAAATCAATATTTTGTGTGGTCGTTATGAGGGTTTTGATGCTAGGATTAATGATAGTATAGACTTGGAATTGTCGGTTGGCAATTTTGTACTTAACGGTGGAGAGGTTGGAGCAATGTGTGTTATTGAAGCCATTAGTAGGCTTGTGCCTGATTTTATTACCAAAAATACCAGTGTCCTCCATGACTCTTTTTCTAGTGGACTAAATCACTATAACGAGTTTGAATTTGGTAATTCCAAACAACCAATTAGCAAAAAAAATCAACTCAAAAAAGATGAACTGGAAATCCAAAAACAAAACGCCAAAAACAAAAATTTATTTGATAATACTTGGTGGATTAATCGCATTTTGCCTCATATAGAACATCCACAATATACCCGCCCAGAGGTTTGGAACAATGTCGCAATCCCAAGTGTTTTACTTTCGGGTAATCACAAAAATATTCAACAATGGCGAAACAAATGGTGGTAACCTAGTTTTAGCATAAAAATAAAGCCTATCAACCAATCAAAGTCGTAGAGGCAATTTTATATTGCCATAGTTAATTTAAGCAATAGATTGAAGTGTTACTATGGAGAGATAAAGCCTCTGCAATGATCTGTATTTCAGCTTTTGTCAAAAGATTTGAAGTAAGTTTGGATTTCCTGCGAAAGGTGAGATAATGGTGAGATAATAATTAGCTTTGATAATTGT
>JAYWGE010000099.1:0-6351 GCA_043778455.1 bacterium | reverse complement strand
AAAAATACAGGCAACGCAATGATTAAATACTACGAACAGCGACTAGATATCCTCAAAGATATGTCCAAAGACGATGAATTGTCCAGTTTTACCAGTGTATATGGACTGCTCGATAGTACCAAACTAGAGGCACTAACCACAAACTACAACACGATGATCACCAAACTACAAGCCATGGTAGTACCAGAATTAATGCTCAATTACCACAAAGCCAACATTATGATTCTCCAAAAGCTGTCTTTAATATCCGATCATCGTAGCAAAATTATCAGTGAAAAAAGTTTTCTCAAACCAGAAAATACAGATAAAAGTCAAAAACTAGGTAAAGAAATGTTGTGGGCTTACCGTAATGTCAATGAAGAACAAGCTAAAGTTCAGGCGATTATTGATCAAGACAACCCAAAAAACTAGATAAATACAATTTAACTTTTTCAATTAATTTGACACTTGCCACTGAGCCAAAATTTGATAAGCACTAACAAAACCGCGGCTACTCAAAAAATAAACTATCTTATTCTTAATCTTAGGCTCAATAGCTTTCCAGTCAACTATTTTGTATTTTCGTTCAATTAGCTTTTTTACATCTTCACTGGGAGCAAGTGATTTGGGTTTATTCAAAAAACTGTAGTCATTGTTGCTGTTGTCATTCATATGACACTCCAAACTAGTTTCAGCTTGAGTCTTAAAACTGGACAAGACAGATTGGCAGATTTCTTTAGGTATTTGTTTTTTGAGTAGTTTTTGCAGAATCCAAATTTGACCTTTGTTGCCACAATAAAACTCCACAATATTATTTGCCATCCGCTCATCGTTAAGCCATTTTTTAGCTATAAACTCGGTTACAATTATTTGCACAATTGGTTCAAAATAATCTTTGTCAATAGCTTTTTGGGTAATAGCGGTAACAGAATAGTTTTTTTGGGCAATGAGACGCAACAAATAAGATCTACAGTTTTGGAATTCTTCTTCAGTATCTTTTTGGGTGTTTAGATTTCCAATTTTTGGAGTTTTTTCTATTTTTTGTTCTAAAAGATTGTACTTCTTGGTGCATATCTCTGGTAAGTCGTCCAAGTTGTTGTTTACATAAAGATTCTGATTTGGAGTTTTGTTTTTTTGGTAGTCCAAACCGACATTCAGATTTTGAGCCAAAACCCGTGAGTTATTAAGGTCTATAATTTTCATAGTTTGATATTTTTTTCTATTTTTACAAATCCACTCCAACCGATCGCAACCAAGTTATAAACTCTTGTGGACACAACATCGTGGACAATCTGCTTTGTTTGATTAGGGCAAAATCTGTAAATATATTAAGATTTTTGGAGGTTTCTTTGATTTGTTTAAGGCTAATTTGCTCCAAAGATAAAAACTCACGAACTAGCTCCAACTCAGCATACCAGCTAATATTTCTTGTGTCATTGACATCTCTTTGCGGCGGAGAAATGACGGTAGCAAGTCCCACAATTTTTGGTTTACCCATAGAATGATAAATAATCACCTTATCACCAATTTTCCAGCTTTTGATTACATTGACAGCTTGATAGTTGTGAACTCCATCCCATTTAGTAATTTTTTGAGCTTTTTTTTCGGCTACAAAATCAGAGATAGAATAGGTTTGCGGGTCAGTTTTGGCAAGAAAATAGTTGGACATAATTATTCTAGTGGTTTTTTGAGTAGTTTTTAACTTTAATAATAAACAGGCCACTGTAGGCTATTGGTGTCTCTCAAATTTCGAACATATTCCACTTGCCATTTGTTTTGAATCTCATAATTACCGCTCTCATTGTCGTTGTCGTTATAATACAAATTGACGGAACTATTTTTGGTACTATCTTGGTAAATACAATAGGTTTTGGCTGTTCTACGGTATTTTTCAAAATTAATAATCTTAAAGGTTTTCCAATCAGGGTTTTGATCTTTTTTACAAATTACTTGAATATTAAACTCTGATTTATAGGTTGCCGTAAGAAACTCAGTTTGAATGTAGCCAAAGAAAACCAAGAAAACCAAGAAAAAACTAACTATAGAAATCGCAACACCATTGTATTCATTGGGATAAACCATATATAAGTTATAAAACGATTGGTGTCGTAGAGGCAATTTTATATTGCCATAGTTACAGTTTAATAATAAATTGAAGTGTATTATTGAATATTATAGAGGGATAAACCCTCCGCTACGACTAAAGTTAAAACTATTGTTTAAAATTTAACTATCAATCCAATATACCTTTAAGTTTGTTGATTTGATCGCTATTGAGCCGTGGCATAATCACCTTAAATTTGATGGAATGATCGCCTCTAAGTTTGGAGTTATTTAGTTTTGGCATACCTTTTTCGCGAAGTCTGAGCTTGGCATCTGGGCTGGTCATTGGTGGAACAATCACATCCATATCACCCCAAACTGTGCTAACTGTTACGTTTTTGCCGACCAACAAATCTATATAACCAATCTCCAAAACAGAACTAGTGTGCATACCATCTCGCACAATTGACTTGTGGTTTTTGATTCTAATGGACAGATACAAATCTCCTGCCACACTACCCTGATAACCTGCCTGACCTTTGCCTTTAATTCTTATTCTTTGCCCTTCTTCAATTCCAATAGGAATATCCACATTTATTTTTTCTATTTCCTGCACAAAACCATGACCTTTACAAGGTTTACATTTATCTTCATATATTTTGCCTCGTCCATCGCAAGTGGGACAAATAGCCTCTTGTTGCATAACCCCAAAAATAGTTTGCATTCGCTGATACACTTTGCCTTGACCTGCACAAGTAGGACATTGTTTTACCTTGCTTTTTGGCTCATAACCTTTGCCTTCACAATTTTTGCAATTGGTGTTATGTTTCAAATCAAAGATTTTGTTGGCCCCTGTAGCAATTTCCTCCAATGTCAGATCAATAATCATTTCTATGTCTATACCCCGAGTACGGGCTTGACTGTTACCCCTGTTGCTGGGCTGAGCATTGGCAAAACCTCCTCCAAAAAAACTATTAAGAATATCATCAATTCCGCCAAAATCTCCCATGTTGCCACCCATATTACCATTAAACCCACCAAAATCTCCCCCACCCATACCACTGTCGCCAAAACGATCATAGTTGGCTCTTTTTTGAGTATCAGAAAGGGTTTCGTAGGCGTTACTAACCTCCTTAAACTTGGATTCAGCGTCTTTGTTATTGGGATTTTTGTCAGGATGATACTGGTGAGCCATCTTGCGGTAGGCTTTTTTTATTTCGTCTTGCGATGCGGATTTGGTTACTCCTAAGGTGTCATAATAATCTGCCATAATAATTATAATTTAGATAAAAGTTAATTTGTATTAGTTTTTACAATAATTTTTGCCTAGTCTAGTTTTAGTTTTATACCCAAACCTTTGTTAACATTCACAAGCTTACACACAGAATTACTTTGAACGAAAGGATTTACTACTTAGTGAAAAGTAATTAGTGTAAGCTTAGGTGGGGAACAAGTATATTTAATTTTATTTTGACTTGGGCATCTATTTTAATTATAGTATTTTTTGGCAACTTTGTCAACCTATTGCTATGTTGCTATTGCCAAACCTTATCCTAGACCTTATTTTTAATCCTCATTTATTTGTGTATATTTATTTGCCAAATCCTTAAAAACAATCTCATCAATAAAGTATTTTTGTGGAGTTATCGTATAGATTTTGGTTATATTTGCCTCAGGATCATACCCAACAAACATTCCATTAAATTCTGCGTTGTTTTTTTTCTGAATATCTATCAGTCGCCCTTCAAGAAAATTGACAGATTGAGGATCTACAAAATTTGTCTTAGTTATAACTATTTTGTCCAAATATTGGTTCATCCAAAACACTTCGCCTTCGTACTCAAAATCAAAAATATTGCTGACATTGTCCCCTGCAAAAAAGAAAACATCATCCTTGAGGACAAAAACCCTATCTTGGTTACTACCATAACTTTGATCACCAGCAAGAAGTAAACCACTTGGTATATCCCAAGTCTCATTTTTGATATTGGTATACGGAATTTTGAAAATAACCGTACCATCAGCCAAAGCATTAGAAGTATATTTGGAGATATTTTTGATATCAATTTTGAGTTGTTTTTGAATGGCGGTTTTTTGAGATTCTGTTGGGCTAAAAGACACAGGCAAACTAGGTGGTAGTATTTCAGATTGCTCCCCTTCACTAAATTTTTCAAGGACTTTGGCTTTGTTGTTGTTTTCTTTTGGTCTATCAGTGGCTAGTTGGACACCGTTTAGGTTATCGTTGAGGTTATTAGAATCAGGTTTTGTGGTATTATTGGTTTTTAGCTCATTAGTTTTATTTCCTACTGTTTGACCATCGGAAAATGTACCTTTTTGAGTTATATCAGGTTGTTTTTGCTCCAATTGGTTTTGATCGGCTACGCTGGGTTTTTTGTTGATTGCTGATTTTGGGTTGGGTTTTTCCACAGGCGGGACATACAGCGATGAGCTAGTTTTGGTTGTTTTGAGTTTGGAGTTACCAAACATATTGTAGGTAATAGCTCCACCACCAAGGACTAAGACTATGACTAAGAAAATAAGGATAATTCGTTGTTGTAAGGGCATATTTTAAGTTTTAAGTTTTTTATTTTATTATTATAGGTTGGAATATGCAGTAGCGGAGGCGTTTATCGTTCCATAAAACACTTCAACTTGTTATTAAACTACGATTATGGCGATATAAAATCGCCTCTACGACATGTGTTTCAAATTTTGTTGAAAGTTTAGAGTAAAGTTTGGTTACCGACCAACTATACTCTTATTTTCCATAATTATTGTGCTAATTTTTTCTCCGTCTTTGTAATATTTTTTGACTATTGACATAAATTCTGTATGACCCGCTCTTGTCATACCCGACAAACACCCCGCACTAGCATACTCTGCATTCTCTTTGGGCTGATCATAACCATGGTGCTGGTCTATACCTGCAAACTGTGTGGTATATGTGTCGGGGGGAATGTCTATGTTACCATTTCTATTAAAATCTCTAGTTCCCTCAATTATTTCGTCATCATATGGATCAAATGCCCCTGTATCATTATCTGGCTCATGTCCCGGTCTATGGTATATTCTGAGACCTTCACCCTCTGTTCCATCATAACTATAATAATGGATACCAAGTCTAAAGTTCCACTGACCGTTACCAATCATAAAAGCACCCGCTCCATCAGCTCCAAGACCACCACCTTTTAAGTAATATTTTCGGGTAGATCTAATCGTGGCGTCCCATATTCCGCCAATACTTGGGTTCATATCTTTGTCATATATCAAAATCACCCGAGCATCAGAAAATGTATTTGGTTTGTAGGTGTTGGCTTTACCATCGGTATCCATTGCTCGTACATACACAATGTCCATACCTTTTTTGTCCCGATTGACGGTATAACCATTGGCTTTGATTGCCTCCATAATGGATTTTGCCAAAACAGGATTATCCTGAGACGAAGAAACAATATTGCCAAAGCTATCTATACAAGGACCTGCAAGTGGAGTTTTGACTGTAGATAAAGTAGCTGAGGAAGGGTTTGGCTTAGTCTTGTCAGCCGTTGTTTTTGGGGTAACTTCAGGTTTTTTATCTTCATCTTGAGCATTAATATCAATAGAACCAAATGGTGAACCAAGAAGCTGTAACCAAGCTGGTAAATCTGTAGTTTTTGGATCAATAATTTTGGGAGCAGGACCAGGTGTTGGTGTAGGCACAGGAGATTCTTTGACGGGACACTCACAAGAGCTAGATGAACCAGAGGATGAATTGGGTGAAGTTATGGCTTTTGAATCATCAGGTACAGCAGTTTGCTTAGCAGGGGTTGTGGTTTTAGTTTTTGGATCAATAATTTTGGGAGCAGATTTTTTACCAGTATCAGTTTTAGGCGTCGCTGTAGGTTTAATCGTAGCATCAGTTTCTTCTTCAGAATCAAGAGAAACAACTATTGGACTTCCAGCACTAGTGTCATCACTATCACCAAGAACATCATCAATCTCGTCAAAATCCATAGAAATATCATCAGATTCTACACCATCTTGAGCATTGGCTTTGATCGTTCCAAAAATTGGTGTCAAAATATTATTCCAAGTGATTGGAGTTGGTGTAGCTTCAGACTTAGGTTTGTCGTCAACCTTTGCCTTATCTTTAGTTGTTTTATCATCAGGTTTTTTGGCTGAATCTGTGACGGCGGCAGGTGTACTGGCTGTAGGGCTTGGGCAACAGTTGTTTGAACTACCGTTACTGCCACTTCCTCCACCAATTGGTTTGATAGTTTTGTCGTCAAAAAATGGAGCCTCCTCAAATCTAAACATTCCAATATGTAGGTGATTGTGATGACCATTAGT
>JAYWGE010000098.1:0-2247 GCA_043778455.1 bacterium | reverse complement strand
CTCAGCTCCAATTTCAAATACAAATTCATCAATCACCCCAACTAATCCAAACCAAACTACTAGTCAAACCTCTAGTCAAACCATCAACCCAGCTTCTAATAACACAGTCAGAACAGGTGGTTTTGGTGCAATGGAAAAAAGTATCGCTGTTGTGTCAGCTATTTCATTAGTTATACTCATTGCATTTACCCTCAACAAAAAGCGAAACTTTAATGGCTTAAGCAAATAAAAAAAATAAACCAAAATGAATCAAACGACTGTAAATCAAATCAACCTTATAAACAAAGATTTTTATGGTAAAATATCTAGTCAATGGAATCAAAAAACAGACTCCAAATGGACGGGCTGGGACAAAGTAATTACACATTTACAAACTAGATTTGCACACAAAAAAACCATCAGAGTACTGGATCTTGGTTGTGGCAATGGTCGGTTTGCTACTTTTATCAACGCTAATCTAACTCAGCACATAGAATATACAGGTGTAGATTTTGATACATTTTTTTTGCAACAAGCCAAAAAGCGTAAAGAATTTGACACCAGTGATAGTGTTAATTATAACGCTAATTTGAATACCGATAACCTTATACCAAGCAAACCTTTTGTTAAGTTTCAACTAATTGACCTAGATATTACCAAAGAAGCTTTTCAAACTGATTTTCAAACTAAAAGTAACAATCAAAAATATGATTTAGTAGTAGCTTTTGGTCTCATTCACCACATTGCAAGTTATCAAAACAGACTCAAATTACTCCAATTTGCCAAATCTTGTTTGGACACAACGCAGACAACAGAAAATAAACCATTGCTTGTGTGGACTAGTTGGCGGTTTTTGGATCAGCCAAGGTTGCTCAAAAGAATTGTTGGTTTAGACTCAGGGATTGGACAACAAATAATTAATGACAACAACCTTGACACAACCGAGCTTGAATCAGGTGACCACTTTCTAAACTGGGTCAAACACGAGTATGCTGTTAGATTTTCACATTATATAGATGACCAAGAAGCCCAAAACCTCAATCTTGATTCAAACTTAAAATTAGTTGACGCTTACTTAGACGATTCCATAACCCAAAATCTCAATGGTTATTATGTCTGTGAGTAAGAACTCAATAAAACCAGCATATTTGACCATAACAAAAACATAAAGTACACTTAAATATGTAGAGATAAAATTTCAGTAAATACAAAAAATCAACAAACACAAAAACACAATCATTATGCCCAATCTTTTCCAAAACATCACAACAAACACACAGCAGTTTGTTCGTACCAATACCAAAAAACTAATATTAGGTGTCTGTATTACAGGTGTCATCCTTTCAGGGATTTCTGCTTTTACCATATTCAACGGTAATCAAATCAACAAACAATCCAGCGCAGCTCCTATCTACACTTGCCCTGCAGGTCAGACCTTGGTAGGTAATAACTGTGAAAGCTATAAATGTATGGACAACAGTAACCCTGATGCCAATGGAAATTGTAGTGTAGCTCAAATGGGATTGTTCACTTGCCCCAGTCCAATACCAGCTGGAGTAAGTATAGTTTTTAGGGCTTACAGTTACAAACCTGCAATCTGCTCTACAAGACCTGATTTGTTTATAGAAGGTACATGTGGCAATAATCAAATAGTTGATAACTATGGCTATGCTCAAAACCCACAACCTATAGGCACAGTGTCTGGTGGTTACATTCAGAGTACAAATATACCGATAAACACTGTTCATAATATTGTACACGCAAATAATTTAGTCGTATCATATAACGGTGGAGACGCTTATGAAAATATTGTAAATAACTTTAGAGATGATAATCTGCAGAATAATATGTGTACTTCTTACAAACAACTTAGCGTTCCTCAATACTTACCAGAGGATTCGCAACCATGGGCTACTTTTGAAAGAATCGCCAATAAACGAGCTTGCCCTGCTGGATTTGGTGTGTTTATGTTTCCAACCTACGTTAGACATGGTATGGTGTCTGAAGATCAAATGGCTATGCTCTGTGCCAAATACTCTCTTAATACCACAGCCTTAGCATCTATTGCTTATGGAACTCCTTGGAGTTATAGATCGCGAGGTTGCCCTGCAGGATTTGGAGCAATAGTAAGTGTAGACATAGCTAGTAATGATCAAGAAGAGTCCCAAATCTGCGGTCCATCTGCCCCTCAACCTGTAGCTACAGTTGGTCAAAAAGTAGTAGCTCCTGCCACTTCCTCAGGCTACACCATTGACAATGCCTCAGTAG
>JAYWGE010000097.1:0-6383 GCA_043778455.1 bacterium | reverse complement strand
CTAAAAGTACTATTAATCCCAAAGAAGAATTATTGTCAGCAGGTATAAAAGGAAGTATAATTGCCCAAAAATGCTCAACATCAGCCACCAAACCCAAGATGATCTGTATGGTCAAAGAGCAAGAAACTCAATATTGGAACAGCGATGAAAAAGACAGTTTTGTAGAATACAACACCCAAACAGGCAATATTACTGTGCTTTATGAAGGTCTAAATATCTCAGCTCACACAGTTGTTTACTCTCCCAAAGACGAGGTTTATATTTTTGGTGAAGAAAATAATTTGGTTTATCAAGTAAGATAGTTTGTGAAAGTTGACAACGTTTGGGTATATAGCTAAACCCAGTTTAAAATAGACAACACAAATGTTAACTAAGTTTATATAAATTTATAGTAACTGTCATCTTGAGCAAAGCGAAAGATCCCCTCAAGTACAATAATTAGATTTGATAACTGTATAGCTTTGAGTGGGTTTAGGTTATATACTTGTTCCCCACCCAACTTTCACTATTACCTTTTCACTAAGTGAGTAAATAACTTACTTTCAAAGCTAATTGGTGTGCAAGTTTGTGAAAGTTGACAACGTTTGGGTATACAAGAAATACATTTAGGTTTTTAAAAAATAACTTGCCCAATAGTTTATACCAAGAAAGTTGTCTCGTAGATTTAGTTGGTATAAAAAATAAATATTGAGAACTATAATCAAAAATCCAATAAAGTTTTCGGTACTAGAACCTGTCCTAAATAACTTTAAACCAAACTTTTTCTTAATTGGAAAAAACAACGGTACACCTTCAATCGTTACAAAATCCCCAAGAATATGAGCAATATAACCAATAATCAACAAAACTAAAATTTGCATCCTGAGTATATTATTCCAAACCAAAAACAACAAACTAAATAAAAATCCATAAATTATTGTAGTTATAATTTTGAGAATAAAGTTAATTTGCTTTTGAGTAACTATATTTCTGGTCAAAGTATCAATTTGGTTAATACGTCTGTGAATAATTTTTTCCAGTAAATAGACTCCAAAGAAACCACCAAACACGAGAAAATAAGTAAACCACTCACTCCTATTGCCCAACAAAAAATAAAGACTACCACCAAAAATAGCCGTTCCCAAAACACTATGCGTAATTCCACGATGAGGCAAAAGCCTTGCAATTGGTTTGAACATTTTACCCAACTCACTGTTGGGATGATCTATATCAGGGAAAACTCCAGCAAAAACCACAAACAAAATCAGAGGTAAAAAAAATGGCTGGTTGAAATGCAGCGATAAACCCAAGACTGTGGCAGTGGCTAGGGTAGCGTGATTGATAGCTAGCATAAAAATGTGGTTTTATCTCTCCTATGAATGAGATTGATTGAGGTTTTGAATTTGATTAAAACTTTTTGATAAATCCTGCTGTATCTCTTGCAATTTCCTCAGTGGCAAAACAAATTTCTGGTTTTATTTTCTCATAGGTTTTGTAGGTTTTGGTATAATATGTATCAGGACCAGACTTGGAGACACCTTTAATCGGGTGGTCTTTATCGCAAATTGGCTCTTGATTAGGTCTAATCCACTGGACACCCGTTACTTCTTTGACGACTATGTTTTCGGTGGTTTTTTTATCAGTTTCTTCTTGGACTTTGGCAAGTTCTGTGGTGTGTTGTTTTTTGAGTTCATTTATTTTGTTACCTGTAATTTTGGAGCCAAAATAAAATCCGATACCCGCACAAACACAGACCAAAAATATAACTGCCAAACCTTGAGTAATATGATTTTTATTGATAGGCATAAAAAAGAAAATTTTAATTTACTCCTCTCATACAGGAGAGATTGGGTGAGGTCTATTTTTTCAACACATTGAGAAAGGCACTTTGGGGAATTTCTACATTGCCAACCATTTTCATTCGTTTTTTACCTTCAGCTTGTTTTTTGAGAAGTTTCATTCGTCTCGTTATATCTCCGCCATACATCCCTTGGGTAACATCTTTTCGGAAAGCTTTGATAGATTCTCGGGCAATGATTCGTCCACCAATAGCAGCTTGGATTGCAATTTCAAATTGTTGTCTTGGAATTAGTTCTTTGAGTTTTTCGCAGACTTCTCGCCCTCGTTGTTCGGCACGGTTTTTGTGATCAATGATAGAAAGTGGATCTACAATTTTGCCATTAACAAGAATATCAATTTTGCACAAAGGCTGAATCCGATATTCCAACAACTCGTAAGAAAGTGTTGCGTAGCCTTTGGATAGTGATTTTAATTCGTCATAGAAATTGACAATCATCTCAGCAAGTGGTACTTCGCCCGTGATTTGAACTTGGTTCATCGACAAAAAATCCATATTCGTATACATTCCCCTATGATCGCTAATCAATTGAATAACCCCGCCAATATTTGGCTCGGGACAAAGAACTTCAATCTTGACCCACGGTTCTTGCATTTGGACTATTTGAGATGGATCAGGCAGTTCGGATGGAGTGTGAATAGAAATTAGGTTGTCCTCGGTGGCTGTAGTTTTAATTTTGTATTCTACAGAAGGAGTGGTAATAACCATATCCAGATCAAACTCACGACTAAGCCTTTCTTGGATGATGTCCATATGCAATAACCCCAAAAACCCACAGCGAAAACCAAAACCAAGAGCAGGAATATTTTCTACTTCACTGGTTAGTGATGCATCGTTGAGTTTGAGCTTACTGATAGAATCTCGGAGCTTGGGATAATCATCGGCATCGGTTGGAAATAGTGAGGCATAAACCATCGGCTTGCTTTCGGCGTACCCTGGCAATTGGTAATTTAGGTCATCTTTATCGCAAATCGTGTCGCCTACCTTGACTTTATCCAGGGACTTGAGACCAGTTACGATATAACCTACTTCGCCGTTGTTGAGGATGTCAGTTTTTCGCATATCAGGAGCAAAAATACCTACTTCTTGACAAGTAATTCGAGTGTGAGTAGCCAAAAAATGAATAGTTTGATCAGCCTTAAGCTCCCCAGCAAAAAGCCTAATAAAAGCAATGACGCCACGGTGTTTGTCGTAGTAAGAATCAAAAATAAGAGCTTGGAGCATATACTGTAATTATGCTGGATTTTTTATATTTAGTCAAATTTAGTCAAATTATAGAGATTTATTTTTAAAACACTAACCTCAAAGTTTAGTTATACTTGTTTTACATCCAACTTGCACACAGATTAGCTTTGAAAGTAAAGATTTACTACTTAGTGAAAAGTAATTAGTGTAAGTTGGGTGGGGAACAAATATATTTCAGATAATTTTATTGTTTTGTAAAATATTAAGTTCAATCTATATTTCTATTTGAGGCATTAGATCCTGAAACGAGTTCAGGATGACAGTGGGTTTTGAAGTTTCGTTGATGGGGGGTTTATTATGATAATTTGGTTATTTGGCATTTCACACCTCTAACAGAACCTTAAATACTTAGTTTATTGAGCTTTTTTTGGTTGTGGTTGTAAATAAAGTTGGTTATTCGTGAGATTGCTCCTGTTAAAAACTTGAAATAACAGCTGGTTTTTAGTGCTTATACTTGTATAATATAGATTACTTAGAAAGAACTATCAAGGGTGCAGAATGCTATTTATTGATTCTTATAACAACACACCTTTCCAGTCAGCAACAAATTTGTTGAGACCAATATCGGTGAGATCATGCTGAATGTTGCACTCTTTCCAGTCAGTTTGGGTGAGATTTTGGTAAGGAATAGTTGCTAAGACTGAATTGGTTATGAGGACAGGGTTTGGGTTGGCAAGATAATTTTGATACATTCCAAGCGGACCAGTAGTCAAGTCAGACCCAAGGGCAATGCAACCACCAAGATGTTCTACCGACCGAAGAGACGCACTCAAAACTGAGACTTTGGAGTCCAATTCTGTGTACATTTTGACAATATTAGCAATGAGATCTATTCCGTTAATATTAATATCATCCAACCGACCCACAAAAGGAGAAACAAATACATCGCCTTTATTTTTGGCATTTTTGGTAGCAAGGTGTACAGCTAAAGCTTGTTCTTGAGAGAAAACTAGTGTCATGTTTACACGACCACCGTTATTGACAAAAATCTCAGCTGCTTGGAGACCTGCCTTAATAGTTGGAAATTTGATGTGAGCATTGGGAATCCAAGTATAAAACTCGTTGGCTTGAGCCAATAAATCTTGGGCTGTGCTGTGCTGGTCGGCGTAAACTTCAATGGATACTGAACCGTTTGGAATCAAATTAGAAATTTCTGTGATTGCGTTTTTGTAGAGATTGAGTAGGTCGGATTCCTTGATTTTGCCACCGCTAACCATAGATTGAACGGCTGGATTTTTGATCAAAAGAGTTGGGTTGGTGGTTTGACCTGCTAATTGATCACCCAACAAAGAAATTGCTAATTTGGTTTCAACTGGATTGCAAGAGTCAAGTAAAAATTGGGTTTTGGTCATAGATTTGTATTGTTTTTTTAAGATTAAAATTTTAGTTTTTAGTGATTTTTAAGATACTATAATTAAACTTGATTTTGGTTAGTTTGTCAAATTAAATATGATAATATACATAGAAAAAAAATCTCAAACACTAGTATTTTAACCATTTAACAAGAGGTAAAACCAAATTAGCCTTGACATATATTTAATGTCCAGTTAGAATTAAATTAGTAGAAACCAATAAACTTGTCAATAAATCTAATAATTTTCAACACAAAACTAAATGTGACATCAAAAACCCTCTACAAAACCCTCTCAACCACATTTACATTTACCATAATACTTAGTGTATTTTTTTGGGTTTTTTTGGGTTTTTTGGGTACAAACAACCAGCCTACAATCAATTTACAGGCTCAATATAGTAGCAATATTAACTAGTTTTAATCTTATTGGTGGTCTTCTTATTTAATTCTTAATTCTAATTTTTTAATTTTTCTTAAACTCGTATTCTTTTTTATGTCCTGTTGCAAAACTAATCAAACTATCAATTCTAATTCTTCTTGTTCCAACTCTTGTGCCGACATAGATATGACTAATCTCAAAACCCGATCACTCGAACTCACAGGCGACATAAATGACACCCAAAACTGGATTAGCCGAACCGCTGCTCGGGCGATGATGCGAGGAGTTGGTTACACCGATGCTGATTTTCGCAAACCTCTTGTTGGTGTGGCAGCTCCTTACACGGATGTTACACCTTGTAACGCTCACTTGCGGGAACTTGGCGATATTTTGCACCAAGAACTCACCAAACTCAATGTCAAACCTTTTCAGTTTGGGACACCTGTAGTAACCGATGGCGAAACTATGGGTATGAGCGGAATGAGGTATTCGTTGCCTAGCCGAGATCTAATTGCCGATTGTATTGAGATGATGACCGAAGCCTATATGTGCGACGGAGTGATTACACTTTGTGGTTGCGACAAAACTATTCCCGCTGCTCTTATGCCACTGGCTCGTAACAACCTAACGGGAATTGTACTATATGGTGGGTCTATTTTACCTGGGGAATTGGACGGTAAGCCACTCGATGTTGTATCTCCGTTTGAGGCTGTGGGTCGTTATAGCTCTGGCAAAATCAACTACGATGAGTTTTTGAATGTAGAAAAAAACGCTTGTCCGACCCGCGGGGCTTGTGGAGGAATGTATACCGCCAATACAATGAGTACAGCCATTGAAGCGATGGGAATGTCTATTCCATATTCTAGCTCTAACCCTGCCAATACCTATTCCAACCGAATCCACGAGGACAAATATATGGACTGCGTCAACTCTGCTAAATGCCTAATGGTTATGCTTCAAAAAGGTATCAAAGCCCGAGATATTATGACCAAAAAAGCCTTTGAAAATGCGATTACAGTTGTGATGGCACTGGGCGGAAGTACCAATGCGGTGTTACACCTTTTGGCGATTGCTCACGAAGCTGAAATAGATTTGTGTCTTGAAGATTTTCAGGTTATAGGAGATAGAGTTCCGATCATTGCCGATATGAAACCAAGTGGCAAATATGTAATGTACGATCTATACAAACAAGGCGGAGTTCCAGTAGTTATGCGAGTTTTGTTGGACGCTGGGTTACTCCACGGCGACTGTATGACTTGCACAGGTATAACAATTGCTGAGAACTTGGAAGGAATCAAAAACCCTTTTGCAAAATAAAAATAATTTAAATATAGCTCAAAAGAAATTAAGTTAATTTTTTATAAACTACACCTAAACTAGTGTTTTTTAGTGTTGTTAATGGTTAGTTGCAATATTCCACTACAAAAATTTACCCCCTTACTAAGGGGCTGTTAACTATGAAGTGGGGGTTATTCTCCTCTCCTGCGGGAGAGGGTGGGTGAGGGTTGTTAATTAACTAATTTTATTAAACGCACTATCATAAATGATATAACCAGTACTGGAAGGAT
>JAYWGE010000096.1:0-2294 GCA_043778455.1 bacterium | reverse complement strand
AATATGAGCCTTAGAAATAGCTTTAAGAAAATTCTTAGCTGGATGGCAAAATACTGCGAATGGGAAATACAAAAACTACCTCAATACAAGTAAATTGCACCAATAACCACACCAATTTAATGCCACCAAATATAGCCAACATTCTCAAAAATCTACCTGAACAATCGGGTGTCTATCGCTACTATGGATCAGGAGATAGTCTATTGTATGTAGGCAAGGCAAAAAACCTCAAAAACCGTGTTTCGCAATATTTTCAAAATAATAAACTTGCCAATAATCCCCGTCTAACATTGATGGTAAGTCAAATAGAAAGAATAGAATATACTGTGGTTGCTACAGAAAAAGAAGCATTGATACTGGAAGCAAATCTAATTTACAACCTTCAACCCAAATACAACATCCTACTAAAAGACGATAAAAGCTATTTGTATGTTCGAGTGTCCAGCCAAGCTATTCCCAAAATCACACTAACCAGACGAAAATATGACAAAACCAGCCAATACTTTGGGCCTTATACCAAAAAATACGGTATCTTTAATGTCTTAAGGGTCTTGAGGACTATTTTTCCCTACTGCGACAAAGTTGAAACCGATGGTAAACCTTGTAATTATGTCCAAATCAAACAGTGTGATGGTATTTGTTGTGGCAAAGAAACAATCAAAAACTACCAAAATAAAATCAACCAAATCAAAAAAGTATTGGGCGGAGAAGTTTCTGAAGTAAAAAAATGGCTACACCAAAAAATGGCAGACTCAATAATTTTGGGTAATTACGAACTAGCGGGACTGTGGCGGGATCGTCTCAGGATGTTAGAAGATGTAATCAGTGATCAAAAAATTATTTTACCTAAGCCTCAAGACCTAGATATTGTTACTGTTGTAATAGAAAACGATATAACAGGTCTGGGTATAGCTTCAGTTTTTGTTCAAAATATTCGCGAAGGCAAAATAATTAACTTAAATAATTTTTTGATGACTGGCTCCAATGAGACTGAGCTAGAAAAAGATGAATTGCAAAATTTGGACAATAGTCAAGAAAACAATCAAAATATAGAAAGTTTTCTACAAACATTTTTAGTCAATTATTACGCACAACAAAACTACAAACCTGAAATATTACTCAATGTTTATGAAAATACTAAAGTTTAAAATAGACAATACAAATATCAACCAAGTTTATAGAGATGTTATAATAACTGTCATTGTCATCTTGAGCAACGCGAAAGATCTCCCCCAAGTACAATGTAATTAGACTCTATAACTGTATAGTTTTGAATGTATTTAAGTTGCAATGTAATCCAATTATATCACTCCTTAAATCTACTCACCCAACAATTCCTTGAGATTATCAATACTAAATTCTGATATTATTCTGGATTTGACAGGATCAGCTGATTTTATTGTCTCTTTTGAGGTTTGATTTAGATCTTTTTGACTATTTGTTGGATTACCTTCTACATACAAACTATGAATCTGGCGAATAATAAACTCAGCTTCGTCTCTTTCATTTCGTGCTGTGTAGTATTTGGCGGGAGTTTTGTCATCTCTGCTCGTAAATAGGTCTTTCTTTTTTTGTTTTGGATTGTGAGTCAATACCTGATCAGCAAGAGTTAAGATTTGTTGGTTGGATCGGTAGTTTTGGTTGAGGACTATCTCTGTTGTCATCGGATATTCATCTTCAAAATTGAGGATAATTTCTATTTTGGAACCGCGAAAAGCATAAATACTCTGTGCATCATCACCAACTACAAAAAGCGATCTAGTCCCCAAACCTTGAGACGCAACAACATCCTCTATGTTATTTTTCGTGGTCATAATAAAAAAAGAGTATAAAAAAATATAATAAAATAACTCCAAAACTATAAAGTAATGGAGTAAACTGGAACTGTATGAATAATTTTACAGATAAAAATAAATTTAATGAATAAACAAAACTGATAATTTGTACATTATTCAGCAACCAAAATATTACAACCTAAATATGTTAGTTAAGATGGTCTTACTGTTGAGGTAAGTATCTTATAGCTAGTTATAAATAACTTGTGCTAAAATAGGATTTTTATAGATAATTAGATTATCAATTTTTATATAATATAAACAAACAAAGTTTGTATCAACCAAGCGAATAAAACGAATTAAATCAAATTTTATTCTTATATCTCCTTAAAAAGGAGGTAATCCATCCACAGCTTCCGCTACGGATGCCTTGTTACAACTTAAATTCAGTCACTGAGCTAGCCTTCCATTCCAAAACTGAAATTTTGGGGCTCTCTCAATTCCCAAACCTTGATGGGC